>JAJZAW010000036.1 GCA_021799185.1 Thermoplasmata archaeon | reverse complement strand
ATAAATTTCTGATACCGAGGAGTTGTTTTCAGAAATGCTCCATCCATATACAAAGGCACTTTTGTCAGCAATTCCACTTCCAGATCCATCACTTAAAAGGGAACGAACTATCCTTGAAGGCGATATTCCAAGCCCTGCCAATCCACCAGCGGGATGTTATTTTCACACAAGATGCCCTTCAGCAATGAAGACCTGTGGATGGACCCCAAGGGATATGGGCGAAGCCTTAATGAGAATGTTTGATCAGTACAGAAATCCTGAAGTTTTGGAGTTCCCGCCAATAGACAATATAGAGCTCGATGAGGCTGATAGGAAAATTACTGTACTCTTCAATGCACCCATCAGTTCCTCGCATCTGAACACCATTAAGGATCTGATTGCAAAGGAAAGCATGTTGAAGAATGGCATCCGTTTCAAGGCTATAAACACCGTAGAACTTGGTAATGATCAGAATACCGTTGTCATGTCTATGATAGAACCTTCCGTACCTAAGTTAAAGGAAATAAAGACAGATCATTTCGTGTCATGCTTACTGTACGATGAGCCTGGTGCCGTGGAGGAGGCCAATGAGGGAGCAACCCAGGGTATATTACAAGGATAATCAGGAGTACAAAGAGACCTCTGCAAAAGATCTAACAAGATCCCAGCTCCTCAGATACATTTTTGATGATTTCTTCAGGGCTTCATACATAGTTTTGATGCTTTTCATAGATGCTATAATAATAGCCCAGTTTTTCTATTTCATTCCTGGCTTCCAGAACGATCTGAGTCTTATATCAGTTTTATTTCATGGCCGTAATCTACTTGTATATTACACGGTTATTATGATATCTTTTGTGGAAACGGTGTGTATATATTATCAGAGCATACTCTTCAGAAAGATATGGCCCAGGGTTCAGTTAAATACTGAATAAGAAGTAGAGAAAACCCAGTTTGGCAGTGAGCCATGCTTATTATTTGATGTCCCTGAAGCTTTATGGGAAGAAAGAAATTACTTGAAACGGTGTCATTCATGAAGGCGCTGCAGGGGCTTTCGGAGTGAACGGAAGAACTGTTTTCCTTGTCTTGACGTGGTTGAACCACCATATCTTTGATACCAGCTTAGCATCTTCGAATGGACTCGGAATAGAAGGTTCCCTGAAACACTGGGTAAAGCAGTCATTGCAGTTGTTGTCAAAGACCTCCCACTGTGGTTTCTTATTCAGGACAGTTTCCATGTGGGTGAAACATGGGTGCACCTTCCCCTTGTAGTCTGTGTAATATGTGGTCTGCCCGGCCTTGCATGCTGAGACCGGTTTCCTGTCAACGTAGTCTACGGCCTCTTTGTAGTATGATCTTGTATTACCGAATACATGCCGGTCATAATTCTCATAAGCATATGAGAAAGCCTCGCGGATCATTTCATTGGATACGTGGAAATCCTGAAAGTAATACGATTCCTGGTCCGGGAAACACATTGACAGGGGTACTCCAAGCTCATTGTTGGCATATTCAACCATGTCCTTTACCTTGAAGTAATTGAAATTCGTCACAAGCGCGTTTGCTGTCAGGATCTTTACCTGCCCCTTTGCCTCCTTGATTACCTTGGTAACCGTATCAAAGATTTTCAGCCCTCTATATTCGTTATGTTCCTCCGGTATATTCGAATCAAGTGAAATGGTTATACCGTCAAGGTACGGGTATAGTTTCCTCAGCACGTAGGGATTTGTGCCGTTGCTGGCAATATGTGTGATGAATTTGTTTTCCTTGAGCTTCTGTATAATGCTAAGGATCGATTTATTAAGCGTTGGCTCCCCTCCGGTGAGCGAAACGATCTTGATCTTGTTTTTCTTCATCTCCTCAATATGTTTGTCAATTAGATCCTCTGGAAAGAAAATCTGGCCCTGCCAGGCATTGCAGCTTTTGCAGCGGAGATTGCAGAAGTAGTCAATGTTCCATATCATCGTCTTCATAGTTAAAACTCTAATGGGAATGGGGATTTATTATTTTTGCTAGGTTTAACAGCTAATTTTCAACCCAGTAGGTCATCAGGACATCATCAACATATTCGCCGTCAATAATGAACTGCCTCTTTCTGGCTCCTTCATGCTGGAATCCAATCTTCTCATACAGTGAGATTGCATTTGTGTTGCTTGAAAAAACCTCCAGGTTCAGTTTCTTAACTCCGTTCTCTCTGCACCATTCAATGCCCTGATTGATAAGTCTTGTGCCCAACCCTGCCCTCCTGTGGCCTGATTTTATGGCAATTCCCAGATTTGCAGTGTGCCTGTTCTTCCTGTACATGCCCCTCTGAATGGTCAGAACACCCACAATTTCCGTGCCCTTCTCACAAACCAGGGTGAGATCATCAGGGCTCCTAATCCTTTCCTGCTCTCCCCGCTCCGTTAGAAGGTAGTATTCACTGACAAGATAAATCCTCTCGTCCATTACGCTCTGCATGCAATTAATTACTCCCCTTGCATCCTTCGGATCAGCTTTTCTGATTGTATAGCCCGATCCGGCCCTCTGAGTCTCAGCTTTTTCTTTCCAGAGCATGGAATTTCCCTTAACAGAAATGGAACATCCAAATAACCTTTTGCTGCTACTTCTTCATCAGCGAAGTCTTCAGGTTGTGAAAGATTTCCTGCATCTCCTCTGTTAAGGACTGTGCTTCCTGAATTATCTTTTCCTTGCTTTCAAGGAATTCAGGTGTGAGAATTGCGCCTTCCCTGGAGGGGAGTATGAGGCCCTCCTTCTCAAGTACCCTCAGTGAATATCTGATTTTGTGTTCAGGTATGCCTGTCTCGTGTGATATCTTGATGATACCAACAGGCTGCTCATTCATAAGAGTCTGCACAATAGCAATATGTCGTTTCACCGTTTCCAGATCATTCTTGATTTCCCCGAAAAGGGTCGTGGATGAATCCATGACACTGTATGTCTAATCATAATAAATAGTTATGAATCCACTGTGACGATCACAGTGAATAGGTGAATGGACAGGATCAGTTTGCATTTCCGCTAGGATGCCAGGATACCCTGTGCTATATCATGGGTAGATCTCTTTTCCTCTGAAAATAATCTTGATATCATCATCTTGCAACTTCAATATCTCTCTTATTTTCTGATCTCTCTCTTTAATGTATCTCGCGAATCTTTCAGGTTCCGGTGAATGGGCCATTATGCCAATTGCATTGCGCCTGAGAGCTATCTGTAGCCTTACATCGAACTGGAGCCTGCTATCCATGCCATCAATTGTTATGGTTGTGACCAATTCAGTAGAAATGTTGCAGAGAATATTAATTTTAACGGGTCAACCCGTTCACAACCTTACAATTAACAGCATAACATTAATCGGGAAAAGAGTAAATCCAGAGACAGGATTATGTGGCAATGCCAGATATTCATCTGAAGGAAATCAGCCCTTTTATATACCAGATTCCTGCCGATACCGATCAGCGGATGAAGGTCCCCGGAGTCGTGTTTGCATCTGAAAAGATGGTACAGACGCTTGGAACAGACCCGTCCCTTTCCCAGGTAGTAAACGTTGCCATGCTCCCAGGAATAGTAAGGGCTTCATATTCGATGCCGGACATTCACTGGGGATATGGATTTCCCATTGGAGGTGTTGCCGCGTTTGACTGGCAGGAAGGGATAGTTTCACCTGGAGGAGTCGGCTATGACATAAACTGTGGAGTATCTCTCCTGCAGGCAAACCTTACATCCGACACGGTAATTCCAAAAATAAAGGAAATAACCGACGAAATATTCCGCAATGTGCCTTCAGGCATTGGCAGTTCCACATCAAGATACACTGAGAGAGACCTTGAGGAAATACTTGCTGGGGGATTGAAATGGGCCATGGATCATGGCATTGCTTCAGAAGAGGATATTGCACATACTGAGGATGGGGGGTCGATCGAAAGTGCTGACTCTGGTGCAGTTAGTAGAGAGGCAAGAGCAAGGGGGATAAAGCAGATAGGCACTCTTGGCGCAGGCAACCATTTCCTGGAGATTCAGAGAGTCGACCGGATAAATGAACCCGCTGGAAGTTTAAAATTTGGGATAAGGGAGCAGGGGCAGGTCACAGTGATGATCCACACCGGCTCCCGTGGGCTCGGTCATCAGGTGGCCACAGACTTCATAGGAGAATTGAACGGGAACTCATCAGATATAATAAGGCATCCTCTTGACAGGCAACTGAATTCAGCAAGGATCGGCACATCACTGGCTGACCGTTACATTGCCTCAATGGGTGCGGCAGCAAATTTCGGCTTCGTCAACAGGCAGGTCATAATAACGAAAGTCAGGGAGGCATTCCAGAAATTTCTGCCGGATTCTGAGTTGAAACTTGTCTACAGCCTGGCCCACAATATTGCAAAAATTGAGAGGCATACAGTTGATGGACAGGAACGCAAACTTCTTGTCCACAGGAAAGGCGCCACAAGGGCATTTGGGCCCGGTAACAGCAACCTGGCAGGTATTTTCCGGGAAACGGGGCATCCCGTGCTCGTTCCGGGTGACATGGGCAGCGCATCATACCTTCTTGTGGGTACTGCAGGCAATGAGGATTTATCCTTCAGTTCAAGCTGCCATGGTGCCGGTAGACTTCTTAGCAGGACAAAATCGCTTAAGGAGTTCGGCAGCCAGGAGGTACTGATAAAACTTGAAAAAAAAGGAATATATCTCAAGGCACAGAGCAAGCAGGTTATCTCCGAGGAGGCTCCAGGAAGTTACAAGAACATTGATGATGTAATCTACGCTGTGGAGGGAGCTGGCCTTACGAGGACCCTTGCCAGAATGACCCCCCTGGGGGTGGTTAAGGGATGAAGCGTTTTACCGGAGAAATATCTGGAAATATCTTCATTGACGGAGCCATGAGGCATGGCACCCTAGAAATTCTGGATGAAATAAGGTTTTCAGAGGAAACAAATAAGAGCGCCATTAAGGAGGGCACACTTATCCCATCATTCATAAATGCCCATACGCATATAGGTGATTCCTTCATAACGAACATTCCTCAAGGGGATATACCTGAGATTGTCGGGCCAGGCGGCTTCAAGCACCGGATGCTATCATCCACTGAAGACAGCATAATCATTGAAGGGATGGAAAGATCTATGAGAATTATGCGGGAGACAGGCACAACCGCATTTATGGACTTCAGGGAATCGGGGCTTCACGGCCTTGAACTTCTTGAGCGAACCCTGAATTATGAAGTGATGCCTGTGGCACTTGGAAGGCCAGATTCCAGAATGGCTGATCTCGGGAATATCATTGATCGTTCACAGGGTTTTGCCCCCAGTGCCATAAGCGATGAGGATTTTCCCAGGCTGATGGAGATGAGGCAGCTCAGCAGGGCAAAGAAGAAGCTCTTCGGCATACATTTCAGCGAGAATTCTGCGGAGAACGTAGATACACTTATCAGTCTGGCTCCTGATTTCATAGTACATTCCATTGCATCAGGAGACGAAGATCTGGATCGCATAGCAAGGGCAAACATTCCGGTGGTCATAACACCAAGATCTAACATATTCTACGGGAAGAGGCCTGATTATGCAAAATTTCTTGATCATGGCATCCATCTCATGCTTGGAACGGACAACGGAATGGTTTCAGTTCCAGATATGATGCAGGAAATGAGTTTCCTGTATACCTATCAGAGGGGAATCGGACCCATGAGCCCCGAAGCCATCATAAGAATGTCTACAGAAAGTCCGTATGAGTTTCTGGTCAATCATGGTATACACCCGCCGAAGGCTTACATTTTCTTCCCGGAGGTTAAGCTTTCACCATTTGAAATCGTCATAAGAGGCGGATATTTCAAGCATGAAATTATTTTTGTCTGACATCCACTGCGGGCACGATAATATTTATAAGACTCAGTTCCCTTAGCCATTTCACGCGAGGAAGATACTGTTGCAGAAGACAGCAATTATAGCAGCAATTGTTACACTGATGATGTTGGGGAGCGCCTTTGCTCTCATAGGGAATAGCTCAGCTACTGGATTCCAGACAGGTACGGTATCGTATCAGGAAGGATATTATCATGGCACGGAATTTCTTGGTGCCGGCACACAGTCAATAAATGTCACAACACTGTCTGGTGTTCCAGTAACAACTCTTTCCGGTACATCAAGCAAGGCAACACTTCCTCTTGGACAGTACTATTTCACAGTAACGCCTAAAGCGGTTCTTGTTGGGAGTAACTATGTTATAGCGAATGGCACCAGGCAGCTTGTTAATGTAACTCCAGGAACGACAGGAATAACGCTACGTGATCAGGCATACCTGACTTCTCAAGAGACATTCAGCTTCCCGGGAATAGTTTCTGGAACAAGTGCCACTGTAAAATTCCTCACCCCACAGGGTTTCGTATTCCAGACAAACTCCACCAGCAGGAACGTAACAGCAATGGTTCCGAACCCTGGGAATTTCGTGGTTGACGCAACCTATGGTGGAACCGTCTTCACCTTCCCCCAGATTTACAGCAGCAAAGCCGCCATTCTCCAGTTCAGTACACACCTTCAGGCGTCTGGATTTGTATACAATGCCACTTCGGGCAACAGCATTGGTTCATTCAATGTCATTCTGATAAACTCTACTGCAAAGACATACCAGAATATAGCGTTCACGAACGGTTATTTTGCTCTGTCAAACCTCTCGAATAGCACTGGTGCTCTAAAGTACAACTATATGGTTGTAGATGCACCTGGCTATATGGGCCATCAATACAACCTTCCCATAACGCCAGGGTCTTTCCCTCTTACAGTCAACCTCTCTGCGGGTTCGTCAAATGTTTATTCAAATTATACCCTTGGAACTAACCCACAGTACCTCAATCTCTCACTGAAATACGTAATAGGCAATTCTACTGCGATTCCGTTCTTCGGGAATTCAAGCATAGGTTCACTCTACTGGCAGCAACAATTTGATTCAAATTCTATAGCTACAGCTTCACTTCAGTCCTATGCACAGAATATAACCCCAAGCGTATCCAATTACACAATTACCATTGACGGATACAACTACTACAGATCTGGCGTTGGAAAGATAACGTCATCAACACAGACAATAACAAACACCACAATATTCAACCTTACGATCGCATACATGAATTCAACCATCAAGGCATCCGATCTCACATCAGGCTTCACTGTCAATCTCTATGCTCTCGGAACACAATACACAATGGGTGCACTGAGATACAGTTACCAGTTTGCATATGATCTTCCCACTGTGGCTCTTGCGTCTCCAACCAGCGTTGTGACGTCATTTAAGAGCCCCGTAAATATAACACCTCAGGCATCAAATGGTTATCTCAGCCTGAAGTTCACTCCATCGGTTAAGCCGACAGTGGTGGCTTCTGAGATTTCACTTTACTGGAAAGGAATGGTATCTACAAATTACATAGTTAACAGTTCACTGAACAACACCATCTTTGTTGTTCCAGCTGGTACTCCTGTCTCATATAATGTTTCAACCGCCTACTACAATCCCGTAACCGGGGAGCATGATTACAGGAGCGCAAGTTTCAGCTGGTATAATGCCACTGGTTCAAGTAAGCTTATGAGCACCGGCTACAATGCCACTCTCAATCAGTTCAACACGGCCGGGCTCTATAAAATCATGCTGAATTACACAAGCGGTTCAGGCGCATCAAACACCACAAACTTCAGCATAATTGCCATCACAACAACACAAACCCCATCTGTGGCTTTGAACGTAACATCTGCCGGCAAGGTTAACTTTGCCACAAAAACCATCACTTCCAGCGCAAGTATGCATGTTCCGCAGTCCAGGACTGTGACATTCAGTGGATACGGTTCTTACCTTAATGAATCAGGTTACAGCGTTCCACTCACGTTTACATGGTATTTTGCTCCAATAGGGAGTTACACCGGTTACAAA
Source organism: Thermoplasmata archaeon (assembly GCA_021799185.1). GTDB lineage: Archaea > Thermoplasmatota > Thermoplasmata > Thermoplasmatales > Thermoplasmataceae > UBA509. Next base: position 7,343 of record JAJZAW010000036.1, on the reverse strand, counting down.
ACACTTGGCCAGAACATAACACAGACATTTAACACCCCTTCAAGCACACAGATTAACAGCCTTGGAGGTCCTGTAACCGGCTATCTTAATGTCACAAGTGTGGCGGGGACTTATTCAAACATATCCCTTACTGTGACCGTAAATGACACGACAGCTCCATCACCTGTCATGACTCTTTACAATGCTACAGGAGTTTCAGAAACCAATCCTGTTGCAGGGCAGGTGACCACTTTCTCTGCTAATTCATCCACAGATCCTTACTATAAGCAGACAAGCCTCAGTTACAACTGGAGTGTCGTTTATGCCAATGGAACAAAGGTTGCACCCGGCAGCAGCACATATACTGTTGTTGGCGGGAATATGACCAATTCCTCATATGTAAAGGTTCAGTTCAACACTGTTAGCGGGCTCACAATGTCTCTTAACGCAACAAACCCGTCAAGTGTATCCGCGCTCATAAAGAGACCACTTACAATGACAATAGCCACTCCAATGATCATTGTGCAGAGCGCCTACCTTTCAACAACACCTGACCAGGGATCAACAGTTACAGCCCATGTCAACGTGAGCAACAATGGAACTGTAAATGCAGGAGATTACACAATAAGCCTGTATGTAAATGGTAAGCTTGTAACAAGCCATTCATACCTGAATCTGCCAGTCGGGACAACAAAATCTGTGGACTTCAACTTCTCTTCGCCGGCGTCAGGCAGTGTGACTTTCGTATTCAAGGCCACGAACAGCAGTGAGCCATCATTCTTCGCAAACACAAGCGCCTACACATTCGTGCATACAGTTAATCCTCCAGCATATAAGACCCCGCTTATCATAGTGGGCGTAATTGCTGTCATCATAGTGATATCGTTCGCCTATTACAGGCTCACATCCAAAGGTCCAAGAAAGACAAAGGCAACCCAGCCTGCTACTCAGCCAAAACAGCAGCCGGCAAAGAAGGATGAGAAGAAGAAGTAATTTTTAGAAGAGATCACATCTCTTCAAGCACATTTATTCCCACAAGATATGCAGCGTCTTTCACTATATTTTTGAAGTTTTTTACAATGGCAAGCCTTCTTGATCTATCATTAATATCTGCATTCAGCACAGGACAGTTTGTATAGAAATCATTGAATGTTCTGGTTAGTTCAAGCAGGTAGTTGGCAATGGCTTCCGGCTTAAGCCCGAATGCAGCATCGTGAAGTACATAGGCGTATTCGTACATCTTCTTCACAAGAGGGGATTCGAGATGGCTGAAGTTGCCCTCTGTTTTGATCTCAGTACTTCCTGCTTTGCGCAATATACTTGCTGCCCTAGCATAAGAATACATGATAAAGGGAGCAGAATCGCCCTCAAGGCTCAGTGCCTCAGCCCATTTGAAAACCATCTGTTTGTTCGAATTGAGCTTCACAATGTGAAATCTCACTGCAGATGTGGCTACTGCCAGGGCTATTCTCATAAGATCGGATTCTGGTAATTCAGGGCGCTTTGTTCTTACTATTTTCAACGACTCCTCTATGGCCCTGTCCAGCAATTCGTCTGCGGTCACAATGTTACCGCCTCTGGTTGTCATCTTGCCGGACTCGAGCGATACATAAGAGTAGAAAACGAAGTCAAGCCTGCCGTCCCTGTGAAGGAGATCCTTAATCACATACCTGATATGGCCTGCATGTTCCTTGTGGTTTTCTCCCAGGATATCAATTATCCAGTCAAAGTTATCCATCTTGTACTGGTGATAGGCTATGTCTCTAGAGAAGTACAGAGAAGTGCCGTCATTCCTGGTCAGGAACATCTTCCTCCCGCCGCTCGAAACGTATTTTGCACCTCCTTCATCTTCAAGTTCATCTTCGAGAGATTCCAGTATTTTATCCACATCGCCGTTCCTGATCAGGTCTGATTCCCAGGTGTAATCATCAATTCTGATACCCAATCTTTCGAGGGTTTCATTTATACTGCCAAGTATAACCGAGCAGATTTTCCTTATATCATCCATTACCTCTGGTTTTCCGGCTTCGTATTGCCTTATGGCCTCATCAACTTCCTTTTCCAGGCTAGGGTCTGCTTCAACTTCCCTGTGCATTCTCTGATATGCCTTCAGGAGGTTCTCTGTTGTAAGCGAATCATTCTGGCCGAATTTCCTGTAGCCCACATAAAGGGATACCACCTGCCTGCCAGAATCGTTGACAAAATACTGAGTTGTCACCCTGTATCCGTATCGTGAAAGGATTCTGAAAATGGAATCGCCTATGATTGAGTTCCTGATTCTTCCTATATGTATTGGCCCTGTAGGATTTGTGCTCGTATGCTCGACGGAAACCCTTTCAGGATCCTGAAACACATCAGGATACCTGTCGGTTCCGTATATTTCACTGGAGATAGCTTCCATCAGCTTGCCCGTATTCAGAATGAAATTTACATATCCTCCAGATGTTGTAATGGAGTCAATATAATCCTCACCCGAGAGTGCAACGGTGATCCTTGAAGCAACATCCTCAATTTTCACGTCTCCCTTTCTGAGAAGTGAAAATGCCCTCAAGGCCAGATCTGCGTGTCCTGTCTTGTCAGGTGCAACATCATTATCTTTTATATCAGGATAAATCGACTTTAAACTCTCGGTCAGCCTTTTCCTGTAATCTTCAAAGAGCAGCATAAATGTCCATATGAATTACATGTAAATATATTCATCATGATGTCAGAACGGCATCCGGTTATTACTGTGATGGCACGAACTCATAAAGTTCCGTGTAAGACCTCATAAGAGAGAAAATGCGATCCTTGCCTATCTCGATTCTCTGGCTCTTCCCTGGCTCATCAGGGACTAGAAGTCTGATTGGAGTGCTTTCTCCGGGGAATCTTTCATCCAGTTTCTTTACTATGGTATCAATGCCAGCATCCTTGAGAGAAGACCTCTTTATGCCAAACCTGTCAAGAACTGAATTGAGTGTGTCACGCTGATTCTTAACGGATATCCCTGACCTTTCAGCAAGGAAGAATTCAAGAAGCATTCCTGCTGACATGTACTGGCCGTAGGTTACCCTGTTCCTGTGTATCTCGCCAAGAACTGATCCCATGATCCTGCCGAATTCTGTGGCAACATTCCTTTTTCCATCCTGCTGAGACATTTCTTCCGCCCTTATGCGCATGGCCTTCCCGATAATTTTGCAGATGCCTTCAGATTCCCTGAAAGAGCGGACGTCTTCGGCAGTCATTAACATGCTTATAATGGAATGATCTGCCACTATGCCGTATCTGGTCATTTCAACGAAACCATCTCTTATCTCATCATTTGTCTGCGATCTTATATAATGGGAATCAATGATAATTTCAGACGGCGTAGATCTGCTGCATATGACATCTTCATGATTTGCAAAGTTTATGCCAGCAAGCCCGGATACTGAATTGCCTATCTGTGCAAGCAGAGTGGTGGGAACTGGGATGTAGTCCATGCCCCCTTTGTATGTTGATACAACGAACCCTGCAAGGTCCAGAACTTCTCCGCATCCAAGCGCAATTACAAGGGAATCGCTTGACACGTTTCTGTCTATGAGTACCTTCACTATCTTCTGGTAATTTCTCACATTCTTGATGTTATCGCTCTCATTGAGCGTGATCTTGGTCAGGTCTCCCCTCACAGAATCCAGATCAGGAATATATCTAGAAAATTTTTCTACAGCCGAGCTCCCTGATATGAATACAACACTGTCATACTTTCCTGCAGTATCGAGGATGTGGTCTGTCGTGCTGCTTCCCAGCACCACTGGGACATCCTTACCATTTATGGGGAGAGTGATTCTTTCAGGAGTGGATGTGATTCAGGTCACCAGTATTGAATGCACTTACCAGAATATAAAGCATTCCCATGAAGCCTCAGGGATAACACACAAGAGAATTATTAAACTAGAAATAAACTACAGTTCTGTGACCGGAATAGATAGCATGACTTCGCGCCGTATGGTGGAAGGGCTGATGGATCAGTGCAGGCAGCTTGACGGGTCTTCCAATGACATGCAGATGGAACAGTGGGTGAAAATACCGAACGATGTGATGGATGGTTTCAATTACTGCATGATAAAGGGCAAAAAGTCTCACTTCATCTCATGCATAAATGGCGAAGTTCTTCCAACAGATTACCGGCGTACCAGGAATGGCTTCTGGGAAGATGGAAATGGCCACATATCCGAACTCAGGGTTTTCATAAATGGTGCATCAGCGGCAGATACGCTCAGGAAATATGTTAGAGGGCTTGGTTACATTTACCGCGCATATGACACCACGGAACGCTTGGATTATGTGCTTGCGGACAGAGGCCTTCTTTCTATTTGGTTCCGCACGGACAAAAGACAACCCCTGAAAATGAAGTTGAGAGTGGATCACAGAAAAGCCTGGCCGGCCAGAGATCAGGATAATGATATGCACATCACTGAGAACAGCAGTGGATTTTCCGTCATCAGCACAAGTGGCAGGACCTTTTTTAGCATTGAATCGGACGGAGCTGCGAAATACAGCTTTACAGATGGAAATATAGCGATACTGGCCTCAGATTTCAGTTTTCTTCACGTTGCCATATCATCAGACAGTCAGGAAGAAAGTGAGAATGAATTTGCCCAGTCCATCAAATATCATCAGAGGGTCACGGATTCACTGATGATTGAGACCGGGGATAGAAAGCTGGACAAGGTATTCCTCTGGGCAAAGCATGATCTGATAGAGTTCTATTCGGAGACAAGTGTTGGATCGGGCTGGTTCGCGGGTTTCCCTGTATTTTCATGGTTCTTCGGGCGTGACGGGCTGTGGATGGGTCTGGCTGCAAATATGTGTGGACTAGGGGAAATCAGTGTGAAACACATGAAAACACTGTTAAACCATTCCAGGAATGGCCAGATTCCCCACGAGGTAGCCCTTAATTCTGGGAATCAGGAATTTGAGGTTTCAAGGGTAAGCACAGATACGCGCTTCATGTCGATCGACAGTAATCTGCTCTGGATCCTGTGCAATCGGTCCCTTAAGTACTGGGGATATGGATCATTTCCGGCTTCCATCGAGGATATGATTTTTCGGTTTTCAATGTCATGTGATGCAGATGGCGATATGCTTCTGGAGAATGACTTCAGCAGGGGGCTAATAGGGTGGCCGGAGACATGGGCATCACAGAGGAATGGAAAATGTGTGGATATCAATGCGCTGTGGATTGCTGTTCTGGAAATGCTTGGTAATGGGCTGAATGGAATCGATGTGCAGGCCATAAGGGCCAGATACATTAATGAGTTTTTTGGGCAGCAGGATTTTATAGATTCAATAGATTCTATATCTTCACACAAAGTTAAAAGCGCAATGCTGCTTCTGCCAGCAATATTAGCTGATGATCAGACAATAAAGAAACAATTTGAAAAACTTTTGGGAGACGATATGGTAACACCTTGGGGGGTGCGATCCATGTCAGTTTATGATGTGAAATATGACGGTGGTTATCATACAGGAATGGTCTGGCCCCTAATGACTGGATGGTTTTCACTTGCAGCGTATCGTCAGGGATTTTATGATCAAGGGTACGATCAGATAAAGACATTCGTTGAAAATGCATTTCACTCACCAGACCCAGGGAGAATAAATGAGGCCTATTCAGCAGATCAGCCAGAGCCAACAGGTCAGTTCGCACAGGGCTGGTCCTCCTCCATGTATATCTTGTCCCTTCTGGGTGGAATGGTAGGTTTGCCTATCTTTACCCAAAAGTGCCAGGAAGTTAAATCCATATTTCATCCGCATCTTCCCGAAGAGATTAAAAAAATTACACTCAGGCATTTTAACTGGCATGGGGAGAAATTCACGGTAGTACTGGATAACCACAATATATCTGTTGAAAGGGAGATATGATACTTGGTTTTATTTAACCTGGTGATGAAATAATCGCTCTGTGGTGATCAGCAATTTCTATATTTTGGTGAGTGGACTGTAAAATCACTAATGTGTTGCATCTGAATTAGCGCATAGTATGAATAAGAAAATTCATGTATCAATAAAATCATCCCCACTTTGGGCTTTACTTATTTTCTCGTCCCCTGAGTTCCTGAAAAATCCCGGATTTAGGCAGCCGGTCGTTGAAATTAAAATACCAATTGCGTGAGATAGGTAGTTCTCCCTGGATTGCTCTTACCATCTGGAAAGAATATTAACTATTTTAAGCGGCCACCATTAAAAATGAAGGTAAGGTGAACAGTAGATCCGACGCAAATATTAGAAGCACAAGAAGGTGCAACTATGGATGACACATTATACAAATATAGAGAAAATAGAACATAGAGATATGGCAATATATTAACTGAATCTTGTTGCGTTAGAGTGCTGAATATTTTCGAATTCTTTGAAGCGTGTTACAGAGAATTTAAGTTCATATCCCATAGGAAGTAACTCTGCGCTTTTAAGTACAATATGTTCGTCGTTCTTAGTCCTACCAAAAACATAGTAAATATCACCAAAACTCTCAGATGAATCGACAGTAATTGAATAAGGACCAACTCCAACATTTGCCCATTCTGGTCTGAATCCCTTGCCATCAATAAAATTCATAGGGAAATCACCAACAAAGTCGCCGACCCAAGTATTGGCTGGGTCTTCATAAAGTTCCTTGTAGGGGGCTATCTGCTGAAACTCCCCTTGATTGAGGACGGCAACCCTATCACCTAAAGCCTCCGCTTCTTTCTGGTCGTGGGTTACAAATACAAAAGATTGCTTTAATTCCTGCTGAAGGCGCTTAAGTTCTGACCTGGCAGAGAATCTAACTCTGGCATCAAGGTTGCTAAGTGGTTCATCAAGAAGGAACATTGCTGGGTTTCTAACCATAGCTCTTGCAAGCGCTACTCTCTGCTGTTGTCCTCCGCTAATCTGGTTAACCCTTTTACTTAGAATCTCTGAGATATTAAGCTTCTCAGCAACTTCTCTCACCTTCTGGGTTATGTTCCCAGAATGATGCATTTTTAATGGGAATGCAATATTATTGAATACATTCATATTAGGATATAATGCATAATTCTGAAACACCATTGCTAGATTTCGTTTGTTTGGTGGCAGTGCAGTAACATCTTTCCCATCAATCAATACACGACCGCTTGTAGGTTGTTCAATACCTACGATGAGTTTTAATAGGGTCGATTTCCCAGTTCCAGAAGGTCCTAGAATCACAAAGAATTCCCCTTCCTCTACAAGCAGTGAGAGATCCCTTATGACTATAGTTTTACCATATGTCTTTGTGACATTCCTTAATTCAAGTTTTGCTGTCATTTTTTCACATTCCTTTAATTTTAACTAAGTATTCACCTTTACCCAGTCACACCCGAGGTTAGATAGTTCCCCTT
>JAJZAW010000035.1 GCA_021799185.1 Thermoplasmata archaeon | reverse complement strand
CGTCTGATCATGTCATACACATCTGAAATAAGCAGGCGAAACCCGGGACTGTTCATTTTCATGGTTGATCAGTCCAGATCCATGAGCCACAAACTTGGTGGCACCCTGCGATCGAAGTCGCAGGAAGCTGCTGATGCTATTAACAGGCAGATTTATGAGCTCATTTACAGGTGCACAAAAACAGATGGAGTGAGGGATTATTTCGATATTGGGATAATAGGTTATGGCGCCACTGCTGACACTGCATCATCGCTTCTTAAGGAAGCTGACATAGTTCCAATTTCTAGGCTGGCTGCCAGTCCGCTCAGGATGGAAAAGAGAACAGAAAAAGTTACTGACCCGGATGGAAATGAGGTCGAAACAGAATTTGAGTTCCCTGTATGGTTTGAACCAGTAGCAAATTCTAACACGCCCATGGTGAAGGCATTTCAGCTAGCCAAGGAATGGATTGATGACTGGTCAGCCGAGCACAGGGATTCCTATCCGCCTGTGGTGATAAACATTTCGGATGGTGCGGCAACTGACGGAGACCCCATGAAGATCGCAAAAGAGATCATGGAGATGAAAACATCTGACGGGAATGTGCTCCTGTGGAACTGCCATCTATCCGAGCTGAAGGGGTCAAAGCCTCTGGCGTTTCCATCTGATCAGGCTGTCCTTCCAAGGGATGATAAATTCGCCAGGCAACTTTTCGAAATGTCAAGCGTGCTTCCGGATAGCTTCCTGAGCATTGCACAGGAGCGGTCGCTTGACGTGAACAGCAGTTCCCGTGCTTATGTATTCAATGCCGGGCTTGATGAACTGCTGGAACTGCTTGATATTGGCACACGGGCACCGACTGAAAATCTTCAATGAGCAGAATTCAGGTCCTGGGTTTCAGGATGAGCAAGCTTGGCAACAGGCCCAAGGACTGTGAGGATTTCTACAGCTGGGATCTATCCCGGATGAAATTTGCAATCGCAGACGGTGCCAGCTCATCCATATTTTCAGACATCTGGGCCAGGTCACTTACTCAGGCTGCGATGGATGAAAACATTTCGCTCGACGGAAGCCCGGAATCTCTCCTATCCAATATAATGAAGGCTGCGAGGACGAAATGGTATGGCGGAATACAGTGGACAGCGCTTCCATGGTTCCTTCGCAACAAATCAGTTTCAGGCTCCCATTCTACTCTGCTCCTGATGCAGACCTGGCCCCTGGCTTCTTCATACCGTTATTCAGCAGTTGCTGTTGGCGACACGTGCATGTTTGTCCTTAAGGATCAGAAAGTTGAAGATTCCTTTCCGCTGAAAAATTACACAGAATTCGGGACCACTCCTTCACTGATCTGGAGCGGGAAAGGGAGCCCCATACCGGAAAACGTCAGAATGGCGCTTCCAAAGTATTCATCACGGTCAGGCACAATTGACCGGGGTAGCACTGTGATACTTGCCACGGATGCAGTATCAAAGTGGATTCTTGAGCATGGAACCCAACAGGAAATCCTGGAGACAATGGGAAACGATCATGCTATGAAAGCTCTGATTAGCAGGGAAATTAACGCAAAAAGGATGCGGAATGATGACACTGCAATAATAGTTATAAATATTATATGATAATCTGATCGAGAGAAAAGCCATCCCATAAAGGATCCTTTGACAGGTAATCTAGGAGAAGATCGATGATCTTCTTTAAATTCCGGCTCCGTGTTTTCCTGAGTTCTGTTACAACTGCTGATTCTGAAGGCTTCAGGTAGTCCGGTTTCCTGAGTATGAGGCAGTCAGGATCATCAGCGTTGAATTTCTTCCATAGTTCCGGCTTTACAGCCAATGCCTGCATGGCGAGCTGTATTACAAGTACGGAGAACGCATCCAGCTTCTCGCTGTATGTTTGCGAATTCCTTTTGGGATGCTGGAAATCAGCATGTCCAAGTTCCGTTGCCTTCTCTCCCCTGAAAACAGGAATGAACATCCCATCATAGTCCACAAATCTTATTTTCCCCCTTCCGTCAATAATTATGTTGTCACCGGAAAGATCGCCATGAGCTATTCCTGCTGCCTGAAGGGCAATTGCAGCTTCCACAATGCGGTTTCCTGTAGTCTTCAGGAGTCGAGGTTCATTGATATGTGCTGATATGAACTGATTCAATGTTGTACCATCGATCCACTCCATTTTCAACATGGGAAAATATACCCCGTTCACTTTTCGTGTTTTTATGCCCTCAGGGTAATACACGAAATGAGTCAGACATTCTGGGCCATTTGGCAGGCTGTTGAGGTAGGAGCTTATGCTGCTGTACCTCTGGTTTATGCTGAGTGATTTCTTTGTGAAACATTTGAGAGCAAAGAATTTTCCATCTCCTGTGGATATTTTGTAAATTGACCCGTAATTGCCGGAAGCATGGACATACCAGGAAGGGTTTTTTGGATTTCTGACGGCCTCCCAGCCATCCGTTTTACCTATGGATGGGCTCAGATTAAGTTTGAGAGTCTGGAATGACTGTTCATAATCCTGACCGGAAGGCCACTGACCATTGTACACGGGAGGCACTTTCTGTATTATTTTTGTTACAGTCTGTGCTATTCCGCTTCCCCGTGTGGAACCTGTTACGGGTGGCGGGGGCGCAACGGGGCTTGTAACCGGGTTTGAAGCCGTGGCAGTCCCAGCAGCAGGAGGTGCGGAGGGCGTGGCGACCTGTGGTTTCTTCTGTGCGGCAGGCTGGGCCTTTGTGCTCAGGGCATCATATATGTGTACGGCCATTTCAAGGACATTTTTCCATTGGTCCAGATCAGGTACAGAGAACAGGGTTCTCTTACCGGAACTATCAACTATGCATAGTTTTTTCAGAATTCTGCCTTCGATTGAAGCTGCATAGATCCTCTCCAGTGGTATCTGGACTCCCCTCCCACCCTCATCGGGGATGAAGGAAACACCTCCAGCAGAAAGGATAAGTGATCCCTTCTGTCCCTCAAGAGAAGCCGAAGTCCCCTTGAAAATTGTGGATCTCTCGTTCTGGGCCATTTCTCACTCCATATTCTCCCTTGAGTTCTTAAGGGTTGGCATTGTAAGGTACATCCAATTCTCAGTATGGATATCTGGTAAGCCCTCCATCAATCGGAATGTTAGCTCCAGTTATGTAGGATGCTTCAGGGCTGCAAAGGAAACTAACCAGATGGCCGATCTCTGCCGGTTCGCCGAACCTTCCTGCCGGTATGGTTGAGATTATATTCTTTTTTTCTTCATCAATCGATGTCCCGTTAAGGCGCGCATTCCTTTCTATCACTGCACTCAGTCTTTCCGTGAGAAAATATCCCTGTGAGACGGAATTCACCGTTATTCCCCTGGGGCCAAGTTCAAGGCTAAGGATCTTGCCCAGATTCACGACCGCAGCACGGAGGGAGCCTGAGATGGCAAACCCCTGGTAAGCTTCTCTGGTAGTCATTGATGTTATGAATACAACCCTTCCGCCTGTGCCCATTATTTTCACGGATTCTCTTACCAGCCCTATGGTGGCTTTGATGAACATTCTTATGTAACGGTCCCAGTCCTCATCGCCCAGTTCCATGAAGGGGGCCAGTGTTGGATCACCGTAATTAACAACAAGCGTATCAATGCCGCCCATGGATTTAGAGGCTTTTTCCACAACTGAAACTGGCTCATCACTGGTCATGTCATAAACCAATGGGTATACTCTGAGCCCTTTCTTCAGAAGCTTTTCCGATGCTTTCTCTATTTTGCTGCTTCCCGAGGTCATAAAAACAGCTGCACCTTTCTCTGCCAGCACGGAGGCAATGGCAAACCCGATCCCCGAACTTGCAGCGGTTATCAATACCCTGCGTCCTGCCAATTCCCTGTCATTCATGAGACCATGTATGTCTTTCATGAGAAAATCAGTTTCGTATGGTATTGCATGGGAATAGCTAATGGCAAATTCCAGCATTTCGTAATCAGAGAATCTCAAATTCCTGACATTCTTTAGTCAAGCCAGTATATTTACAGATGTATATTTAGAATATAGTGTACATGGTATTATACCCGGTTCGAATTTCAAAAAATGAAAGTTCTCGTATATTCGGATGTACACTCGAATTTTGAGGCCATGAAGGAAATGCTCAAACGAGAAAAATTTGACAGTGCGATTTTCCTAGGTGATGCAGTGGATTACGGACCAAAGCCAGCCGAAACATTGGATTTAATCATGGAAAATATGGATTATGGCGTCATGGGAAACCATGACTACTCAATTGTTACCGGTGAGGACTGCAAATGCTCACCCGATATGCATGATCTCAGCGAATTCTCCAGGACTGAGGTCACACTTCCCAAGCTCTCAAAGGAAGACCTTGGCAAACTTGGTGCTTTGAAGGAATCCATTGATACAGAGATTGATGGAAGGAAAATCCTGATGACACATGCTTCCCCAAACAACCACCTGTTCGGCTATCTGTTTGCAACTGAAGCTGAAATGGTATGGAAGGATAAGCGCTATTCCTCATACGATCTCATAATGGTGGGGCATACCCACTTTCCAATGATGTACAGGGGCAAGATAATAAACCCGGGAAGCGCCGGACAGCCGCGTGACGGCAACTGGCGTCCCATGTACGCCCTATGGGATACTGAAACCGGAGACATAACTTACAAGAGATTCAAATATGATAACCAGGAGACGTGGAGGCAGGTCAAGGAAGTGGTTCCTGATGGATCACCATACCTTGATCAGCTGAGAAAATTCTATTTCTAATCTTGTTAGAAAAGCGATCCGAAATCATATTTTTTCTCAACGAGCCATTCTTCCTGCTGACTGTTGCACCTTACTCCATATTTATCTGCCATGGCTTCAATTGACCTCACAAGTGCGGTGCGCCATTCCTTATCCACATGGTACGAGCGGTCTGCGACATAATCTGGAACGCCGGAGGACATCAGGTCGGAGGCACCGCGGTATGGAACGTATGTATCGAAGATCACTCTTGATCCGGTGTAAGATGCAAGGGAAAATATATTATCCAATTCAGTGGGGTCATCATTAAATCCCCTTATTATGGGCCCCAAAAATATCCAGGTCTTCACGCCCGCATCTGAAAGATATTTCAATGCATCGCCACGGGCTCGGGGCGAAGGCGCATGCGGCTCAATTATTCCTGCCTTTATATCATTCAGGGTTGTTATTGTGATTCCAATATCGCAGGAATTCCTGTGGCCAGCATATATATTCGCATCTCTCCTGACCAGGGGGGACTTTGTCTGCACGGTTACCCTGAATCCTGACCGCAGAAGAAGGTCAGCAGAGGCGCCGCTCAGTCCATATTTAGCCTCAACAGGCTGATACGGGTCTGTTATGGTGGATAGGCCAACGATCCCCCTCTTCATGCCTTTTATTTCAGACTTCAGAAGATCCATGAGGTTTGCCTTGACATAGACAACGTCACCCCAGTTGTTTGCAGCATCTGCGATTCGTGTGAAATCCACTGCATAGCAGTATTTGCATCCGTGAAAACATCCAGAGTAAGGGTTGAGTGCATAATCGAGTTCCGCCATTCCAGACCGGGATAGGGCAGTTCTGGCATTGTATTCCACAATCCTCATGTCAGATCCTGAAGTACCTGTCAAGGTTATTATATTCCAATGCAGGAATGACCTTTGACTTAGCTTTCCATCTTGAAGGCTCAACCTTCATGAATTTAGAAATGTATGAAATAGCTTCATCAAGGGTATCAAATTCTTCAGGCTTTGACCTGAAAAGCTCCCTCATATTCTCCCTGACATACCATACGCCCACAGGCAGATTGAAACCGGGATATATTTCACGCCATGTTATGGCACCTCCAGATCTTCTCATGCCGGAATATTTTTCAGCCACAGCGAGCCTGGCTGAATAATAACATCCTCCTATGCCAGGATAATCTTTCCTCCCGTTGTATCCCTCATCATCTATTTCAACGAAAGCGTCATCGCCCCATTGGTTCCATGTGCTTCCCGGGAACCATGATTCTCCCCACTCATACATCCAGCTGGATGGGGTGAGAATGGCCATGAAGAGATTCCCCGGTGTCGCCCTGACAAAGGCAAGGAATTTATCAATCTGCGGGAAGTCCTTGGACTTTTCCACCAGATCATCAGACAGATTCTTGTCCACTGCGGTAATAGACCACCTGGTTGGGACAACTTTTCTGGCCTTTCCGACGCCCACTGCACCGACGCTAAGTATTTTAGAAATCCTGGAAACATCAATTCCGTTTGAATAGAGATATTTCATGGCCTGATTGGCCTTCAAATCGGTATCCCCATATACTTTCTCAACGTCCTTCCCAGGTGTCGCCCCTGAAACCTCTATTCTTCGGACAGGAGCGGATGGCCCCATTGGAGGGAGATGCTCATCCAGGACAATATTTGAGGATACCAGATTTCTGTCAAACACCATGTTAACCTCCACTGATTTCTGGGAAAGCGCCATTAGCTGGATTTCCTGGAATACACGATCGGGAGAGGCAGCATCGTCAGTCTTCACATCCATCCCGCCTCTTATGAGGGATAGCCTCATTGAGAGAAATTCCTCCATTGGCATTCCGAGCCAGGATGGGGTATCCTCATATACTGATGTATCACCATGCTCAGGCGGCGTGGATGGATAAATCTTGATTCTGGGATACCCATACCTTCCAACGAAAACGCTTGGCGGGGATGAACCGGAAATTGAATTTCCTTGAACTCCAGAAACCTTCGGCTGCACCATGTACTTTACAGATATGGGACAGAAAGTCAGGCCACATAACATCTTAGCTCCCCTGCAATTGAGGCAGAGTGATGCTGGTATTTTCATTGTGGCCTTGACCTGCATATAAACACATTGGCAACTGATATTTAAGGTATATTTCTTCGCAGTCGATACCACGTAGCATAAACTTTACAGACCTCTGCCATGTTGTAAGGTTAAATTCCATAATAGCAATACGGGGGAGATAATGACACTGAAACTTGACGCAAGGCTGCTTTATGAAATAATGTCAGAGTTCCACACCCTTGGTGATGAGGAATATGGAGGTCAGGGAACATTTCAGGAGGCCATTCTTGTTGGGTATATTTACGGCCTCCTGACCGAAAACCCCTCAAGCATTATGACCCTTGATTCTGGGACACACAAGGTTTTCAGCTACGGAGGCTACAGTTATATCATCTGGTTTGATGAGATATATGCGTATGCAGAAGATGACCAGGATGAAAAAGAACCTTCTGAACAGGCGACAGAAACATTCGAAGTCAAGATAGAGAATGTCTCGGAGGACGAGGATAATGAAAGTGATGACGATGAAGCAGTCCTCCTGCCTGTGGCCGTGGAAGGCCCTTATACAGAAGATGATATCAGGGATTTCCTTGCAAATGGAGATCTTTGAATGGCGGATAGATAAACTCATATACCTGTGTGGAGCTGATCACAGCATTGAGAAAGGATGAGTTCCTGGAGATAATCTCCCAGCACATAGGTGCCCCGGGGTCCGGTGTTTTATTCTTCAATATGCTATTTCTTCCAGACATGAAGGATGTTCCGCTTTCAGATGTAACTCCGGGTAGATTGTTCATCATTCCCTACGACCATAATTTCAGGATTTCAGTTTCAAGGCGCCCAGATGTGCATCTCCCTTCAGGCATGGGCCAGCGATTCATACTTCTTCAGGAAACTTTTCGTTCAATTCCCGGGTCGATGGAGGCGATGGGATACGTAATCTCCGGATTCAAGGCTGAAAACCATGGGCGGACTGTGATGGATATATCCCAGCCCGGACATGCTGATAAATTCTGGAATTTGCTCAAGGACGACAGGGAGATTGAATTTTCTGAAATATTATTCAGCAAAGGCGAAACATCAGTCAGAATAAAAAGGGATATGGAAATTCGCATTTCAAACCCAAATGCAGGAATCCCTGAATTAATCGTCACTCTGATGGACAGGGCTGCTGAACACAAGGATCTGTATCAGAGGATCACGGAATCACTGGGAAGCAAGCGCAATGACAACGAGATGTGCCTCCAGGAGCCTATCACGTTGCCCATTACCATTGAGAGATTGAGGGATCAGCCCGGAACCAGGGGGCGGCTGTCAATTACCCGGGAATATAAACATGGAATCGTTGTCAGCGCCGGTCCGGGAGTGTGCGAAGTCCTGGAAAATGGTCAACAAATTTCAGTTTTGCCGGACCCCTCACTCACGCTGATTGATGTTCTTCACGTTGTGGATGTTCCGGGAGGATGGAAAGATGACTGAGGGTATCAGGATTAGGAACATAGAACTCAGGTCTCAAGCCGAATCTTTCCTTGGAATATCATTTGTTGTTGATGCGTTCCGCATAAACTGGCGACGGACGGGGCTTGTCCCTCTGTCATTCTTCAAGAGGAATGGCCTATGGATGTCTGCATTGGGACGCAAATCTCTGGATACATGGACTCCAGATTTCATTATGTTCAGTTGTGATGGGGAAACCTCTCCAAAGGCAGCTCGCATTATGGCAGAAGTCTCTGATGAATTTGCTTCGATGGGTGTGAAAATACCTGCACCTGTTGCGGTGATTCCGCATGGTGGTCAACCCTATGGCGGTAAGTTTCCCACAATAGCGATTCAACGCGACTATTCAGGCATCGCGAACCTGAGTCCGGATCATGACGGCATTTCTTCAGTACTTGATGGCCTGAAAACACTCCCCCTTTTTCCAGTGCCCCTGTATAATCCGGAAATGCCGGATTTCATGAAGGCATTGCTTATCACAAGGAACCTCGCTTTGAAACCTCCCGTTGAAATCCATAACCTGGTGACGGCTTCGGCTGACTTTGCATATTCACGATCCTCAGGCGTCCCCCGTGAATCAATAAGGAGGGATTTGCAGTCATTCACCACAGGGCTCATAAAATCTGGGACTTTCGTGAAAAGGGGCAATTTTGTCTATTACTCACAGGACAGCGATGAATTCAGAAGGAGATTCGCAAGGAATTTCGTGGAATATTCGGCGAAGGTTTCCAGAAGAACAATCTTTGACTGGATTCCTGAACCATAAAGGAGCGTTTTTCAGTTCATCATATTATAAACCCGAAAATCATCCCGAGCAATGGCGAAATTATCCATGTTGCAACTGTGATAAGGAATGGTTTGGAAGCCATAGCCTTGTTCCGGTATGAAAGTCCGCTGCCGAAAACACTGGAGGTAAGGGTCTGGGTGTTGCTGAGGGGCAGCCCAAGCAATGTGGCCCCTTCAACCAGAGCTGAAGAGATCACAAGTGAAACGAAAGCATTTGTGTAGCGCATCATGTACATCTCCTGGCCCACTCTTTTGATGATTCCTCTGCTGAGAAACAGTGATCCAAGAATTATTCCTGTTATCATAAAAAGAACATTCAGGCCGCCTATCCCTGCAACCTGCTCTATAAAGCCCAGAGTGTTTGCTCCGAGGGTAAAAGCCGTAAGGAACGATACAACAATCAGTGCAATCTTCAGGGAGAGGGCAAAATTCCAGACATTCCTTGGCTGTGCAGATGCAAGCTTCCGGTTGAGAATAAAAGCAAAAGCTATAGACATTATTGGGGCAAGAATCCACGTGATCATTATGAGGGATACCAGAGGCACGTCAACCGGAAAGCCGTAGCGAACCGAAAGGCCAACAGAAATGCCTACCAGGGCCATTGTAAGGGATAGTGGAACCCTGAGAATTGCCGCTAAAAGAAATATTACAAGAGCTATCCCGAGGGAAAAGGCGATGATCTCATGTATTCTGGGAATGAGTGTGAATGCGGTCATGCTGAGGCTGTGCCCCTGAATGAGGAGGCCTGCACTGAATCCAGCCATGCCGATGAGCAGGCCGCCAATCCTTGAGAGAATCCTTGAACCTATGAGCGTCCCTACAGCAGCTGACATATTGTTTCCAGAAACAAGGGCAGTCAGTGTTGTGGCAAGAGCAAGTATGAGTACTGAGTAGAACATTTTATCTGGTTATTGATACACTGATGGTGTGTACAAGGTCGCCTATATCCTCACAGTCATCAAGCATGTCATCAAGCTTGTGCACCAGTTCTGTCAGATGCACGAAAACGATGTATGGCAGGCTGTCTGCTGAATTGTAGATTTCGTCTATCAGGTTGTCTTTCAGGTCGTCCACCTTTTCCTCAAGCTTCTGAATCATGGTCCTTGCCTCGCCCATTTCACGGAAATCCCTGGCCTCAAGAAGATGGCGTACCTGGTCAAGTGCTTCCACATTGCTCTGAAGGATGCGAGTGCACACCTCATACCCTCTTCTGAGGAAATCCCTGGTCCAGTCATCAAAGCGATGGGTGTTTTCATGTATCCTCTTAATTTCTCTGCTGACAAAATAGGACTTATCAAGAAGGTCATCGCATGTCTCTACCAGGTTGATCAGGTTATCCATGAGATTTGAGCTGATTGCACCGCCTGTTATCTGATCCTTCATTGAAATTGTTATATCGTCTCCTTTTTTTTCTATGTCCCTGACTATGGCATTCAACTGGACTTTCTTGCCATCCTCAATACTGAGCATCTCAATAAGGGTTTTCGACGATTTCTCAGCCAGATCCACATACTGTGTGAGGTTCTGCAGCTGATTCCTCTCCCCCACAACCATGATTTTCTTCAGGAAATTGGCATTGACCATTCTGCTCCCATATTTATCCTGTATTAATATAATGTCATGCAATAGTTCCGGTTTCACGCATGTAGATAAAAACATTTAACAGGGATTTACTATGACGCTTCTGTTGCTGAATCTTATAGTATTCTATCTGTCAATCGTGGCCACAGTGTTTGCAATCCTCAATCCAATTGGAGCAGTGCCAACACTCATGGTTCTTACTGAGGGCTACACAGTGAGCGAAAAAAGAAGGGTCATTTCAAAGAGCATTCTGGTTGCGTCCGGCATGATCCTTGGTTTCATGCTGGTAGGCGTATATATATTCCTTGTTCTGGGTATTGACATTTCCGACTTTAAGGTGGCGGGAGGGATTCTCCTTTTCAAAGTTGCATTTGACATGCTTCAGGGAAAGATATCCAACACTAAACTGACCCCGCAGGAAACTCAGGAAAGCATAGACAGGGAAGCAGTGGGCATTGTTCCAATAGGCACGCCTTTGCTTGCCGGCCCTGGTACCATTACAACGGCGATGATATACTTCAACTCCCCTCAGTATTTCATATCCGAAAGGATAGCCGTTATACTGGCTGTGATTACAGTGCTGCTGATATCATATATTATACTGAGGCTGGCAAATCCCCTTTTCAATCGCCTTGGAAAGACAGGTTCGCTCATAATATCCAGGATAATGGGTTTGCTGCTGGCTTCAATTGCAATTGAATTCATTACAAGCGGACTTTTTACAATCATTCATACACTCTGAATTCGTAAAAAATCATGGCTTGTGATCCAGTGAGGTTAATATCAGCTATAAATTTATTAGTTTCAAACATTTGGCCTTTTGTTAAAATGTTCAAGATGACAGTGGTATCAACACCAACCAGGGTTATGGATGAGAATATAGACAAGAATATAGCCTACTTTCTATCTGATATCGGCTACATACCCAGGTTGAATCCCGGCACTGATTTTCAGGCAATATCGCAGTCTGCATATTTCAGGCTTTTCAAGGAGTGCTTTCTGATGAATCCAGAACGATACTGGACAGGTGAGGATCTTCTATCATATCTAAAGACAAGCCGTACCACCCTCTACCGGCATCTGAACAAGCTTAAGTCCATGGATATACTGGAGGAAATTCAGGAAGGCAAGACAAAGAAGTACAGGATGCGCTCAGGCGACATCTTGAAAGCCTGGAACTGGGTGGAGGTCAACGTGAAAATGGCACTGGAAAATTACAGGAAAACTGTGGAGCACATCTGGCGCCTTTCCAGGGCCGAAACTGGCAGGGGCAAAACATAAAGTTTTTTACTGAGTGCTAAATTGCGCGGCGAGGGGAACGTGGCGAAAAGAAATCTTTCCCAAATAGCAGAGTTGTTGATGAATATGGATATGATAGAAATTAAAAAAGGTGGAAAGTACAGGGTAATTTCCAACAGTGGAAAGGATGAACCCATGGAAACAATGGGGGAATTTGTTGGCTACACACTACTGGGCGAAGAAGGTGCTGTATGTTTCCGGATTGAGGCTGAGAATGGGAAGAATGTCCTCAGGCTGATTCCGGTTTCCGGGCTCATTGCCATAGAATTTGGGGACGAAGAGCTGCTCACTGCTGGAAAGAAATCTGACGATTCTGACAAGACCACTTACTTCAGCTGATATTCTTCAAGGGGCTCGTATATGGGCCCCTCTGGCCTAAGGATGCTTCTATAGAGAAAGATACTTCCTATTTCTTCCCTCCACTTAATGCCGCTATGCTTCTTTTCAAGCTCCTGAATATTAGCTGGATCCCTGAATCTGGAAACAGTGATATGCGGGACAAATTTCCTGTTTTCTTTTGTGAAGCCGGTTAGTGCTGCATCAAGCATTCGGTGGTTATACCTGATTTCAGGCGATTCATCCAGGTTGAGGTAAAGAACGCCAGCAGATACAGGTGAAGGGAAAGCGGAGATGCCATTAATCTTTACTGTGAAACGGTGTAGATCCAGAGGACGAATCCGGCTGGAAATCAGGTCAATTGATGCGGGATCAACTTCGCCGAGGAATACAAATGTAAGGTGAAGTTTAGGGGCATTTACCGGTTTGGATCCAGGAATGCGCTTTATATCCTGAAAAAGCTCCTTCAGGCCATCGAATCTGGTTATCTCAGAAGCCACAAAAACTCTCATGAGGTCATCAAGTCCCTCCCCTTTCCTAAGAGGATCGTGAGTGTTTCTCACTCCTGAGGTGCCTCTCATGAAAGTGCAGGTATATGCTGTTAGCCAGGATTCCTGCATAATAGCCAAAGAATATGAGCAGAAATGTGTAAAGAAAATTCAACCTGAGATTTCTTGTGATGAAAAATACTATTGCATAATATATTCCCATTCCGGCGAGAATAGAGATTATGGAATTCCTGCTCATGGTGGCACGGAGCTGATTTTCCTGTCTGGTTTCTCCGGCGGTTTCCACATAGCCGAGCCCCCAGCAATTATCACAGACGTCAAGAACACCATTTGTATCCCTGACCCAGCCAGAGCCGCCACATTTTTCACAGAGAATTCTCAATTCTCTCACCTAAATTTATAATGAATCAAAAGTATATATGTTTTATCGTCTGGTGAAAAAAGCGTATTTCCCGATGTACGCATAATAATATTGACTACATTATTAAATTATGTCAATTCATTGTGAAATGGATTCGTTTCTGCAGCAGGAATGCCTAATTCATAAAGTGGAGCCATGGATTATATATTTCACCGCGATCATGGGAGCATGACAAAGATTCCGGATGGCCTGAAGTACACCAAGACTCATGAGTGGTACAGGATAGAAGGAAACACCCTGACGATGGGGATAAGTGATTATGCGCAGAATCAGCTCACCGATATAGTATACATAGATCTGCCATCGAAAGGAACAAAGAAAAAGGCGGGGGAACCATTGCTTACCATAGAATCCGTTAAATCTGCTGAGGATGTGTACAGCCCTGCGGATGGTGAGGTCACGGAAGTTAATACTGCCCTTGCAGATTCGCCTGAATCAGTAAACAAGGATTGCTATTCAAGCTGGATGGTCAGGATGAAAGTATCCGGTAAGCTTGCAGATTCCATGGATGCGGCCCAGTACCGGAAGTTTATAGGAGAATAATCCCGGAATGCCCGATCACAGGGATAAATATTATTATCTTGCAAAAAAGGAGCGCTACAGGAGCCGTGCTGCCTTCAAATTGATGGAAATACAGACAAAGTTCGATCTTTTAAGGGCAGGGCAGTATGTTCTGGAAGTTGGGGCATCTCCTGGAGGATGGTCACAGATAATATCAAGCATAACAAGAAATCCTGTGATTTCCGTGGATATTAACCAGATGGAACCCTTGGACAACGTAATATTTGTAAGGGGTAAGATCGAAGACCCGAGGACTGTTGAAAAAATTGGGGAAATCATGCAAAATACTGGCATAAAGCATTTTCAGGGAATCGTTTCCGATGCCATGATCCATACAAGCGGCATACATGACAGGGACCACGCCTCTTCGTACCTGCTGTGCCAGTCCGTTATGAATCTTGCTGGAAAGTTCCTGGAGGATGGAGGTTTCGTTCTCCTAAAGCAATTTCAGGGTGATCTCACAATCCAGTTTGTAAACCAGTGGAAGAAGCAATTCAGAAGCACAAAAACAACAAAAGTTTCTGCATCACGGGATTCCAGCAGCGAGATTTACATTATCTTTGACGGCTATGTTGCCTGATCGCCGTGATCATTCAGGGCGTATCCCATTGATGCAAGTGCATCGCGGATGCCTCTGTAGAATTCATGATCACATACTATTATATGATTCTCCACATAATTTTCTGTTACAAACTCCCTTACTTTTCCGGCTATGTAGCCGATCCGCATCTCTTCAAGCTTTCTCCGGCCACGAATGGATTTCTGCTTCTCAGCCCATGCCTCTGCGAACTCATATTCATTAGTATCATGGTAGTCTGTATTGAGCACTTTCTTCTTTCTCAGGGAATCCCTCAGGAGGTCTAGCGGCTTTATGTTCTGTGTATATGCTGAATTGTAAGCCTCATCATCCATGTCGATTCCAGTGACCTGGCATCCGCTCTTTCCCGAATAACTGACCACCTCGATATAAATGGGCGGAGGCGTCATGACCTCTCCATATTTTCTAAGTCTGATTCCATAGATAATCTCATAATCTGAAAGGTTCATTTCAAAGGGGTCCCTGAGGAATTCCCTGAGGCCGGTTACTTCTGACGGGGCAATCGTTACAAGTATGACTTCAGGATTCATTGTATTCAGCAGTGATTTTAATTCGTCACCATGTGATATGAGTCCCTTCACGCCGGAATAGACTCTCACATTCCTTCCGTTTTCTGGTTTCCTGAATTCCCTGTACATCAGGCGGTTTTCCTCTTTTCAATAATCCTCTGCAGTTGTTCCTTCTCTGAAATGACCTTAAGCTCATTGAGGCTTATCACAGGGCAGCCGGCTATGTTTTCACGGTCAGTGTTAGGCCTGCTGACAAGAAAGGCATCATTCTCGAATATTGCGCTCACATTTCTCAGGGCCTCTATTCGCTCCCTCTTGCCGTTCAGGGTTTCAAGAAGGCCAACAAGAAGAAATTCCCTCATGGATTCCTTTGTGATTG
>JAJZAW010000160.1 GCA_021799185.1 Thermoplasmata archaeon | reverse complement strand
CACGCGCACAGGTGCAGTTCCTGATCTCCAACTTTCACGACATAGGGGTGGTTTCTCTCATGCAGTACCAATCTTGCCATTTTACATCCCATTTGACATGGTTTCAACCTAATAAACCATTATCATTTTTTCCCGGAGAGCGTCCCTAAGATTTTCCATCGTCATCATTAGCCGCAATTTTCCATGGACAATTGTTCGAACTCAGATGCTTTGTATCGATCGACCCCAATCCGACAGCATGATATTTATGTGAACAGCCAATCATGCAGGGAATTGAGGAAGACACTTCTGATCATGGGTCTCGCAATACTGGTTGCAGGACTCGTTATGGCAGCTTCAATGCCTGAGCTTGAAAAGCCCCACATCAGGACTTATGACAACCTTAAATTATTCATTTCCGGAGAATACGCATCACCTGTGCTGAACATAACAGGGCAGTCGGAGATATCAATGCAGGGCGACAGCACTTACCTTGTGGACGCATCGAACCTCTCCATGGTCAATGTATCCAACGTCGGGCAGTATAATATCCATGAAGTGCTCAACCTGACGGTGAGCGGTGTTGCAACGCATTCGTATGTTGTCCCTGCAGGTAGTTACTACGTAGTTTATTTTGGAAACTCATCATCGAGCATCACCTATACAATAATCAGCGACTATGGTCTTGTATCAGTTATGGGCACCTTATATGTAGCCGGCCTGGCAATGATTCTGATTGGAATTGTTGGCACAGCCCTGGGGGCGGTGCTCAGGCCAAAGAATATGAATCAGTAGCTGGCTTTCTTAAAACATCCTCAGTCGATAACTGTTATATGCCAGAAAATTATTTATCATCAAGGAAACTGAGGTAAAGGCATGACATTCATAATAGAAATTGATGATTCCCTTGAGACTCCGCTCTATGCCCAGATCAAGCTATCGGTAATATCAGGAATCAAGACAGGCAAACTCAAGCCAGGTGATGTTCTTCTCTCGTCACGTGAGCTGGCAAAGTCACTGGGGATAAATTACCACACTGTCAACAAAGCATACGATCTCCTTGTGCAGGAAGGTTTTCTCATTAGGGACAAGAAAAAGAGAACATTTGTGAATAAATGGGCCAGCGGGGATGATGCCAGATTCCTGAAACGCTGGGAAGATCTCGAGAAAAATCTCATAGAAGAGGCAAAGGCACGGGGAATCACAAGTGTGAGAATTCTGGATATTGTCCGAGAGGCGCTGGGAAGCAGTTGACTTAACCCTGGGGGTGTAGGCTGTGATACAGTACCTTATTACTGTCGTTGACTCGGCCGTAATTATATTTTTACTTGGATATATAAATTTTATCATGCCTTCACTGACGCCCAGGTCTGTACAGTTTGGTGTAAGAATCCCTCCTGGCAGGATCGCAGATCATTCCTTACTTTCCATAAGAAGGCGATTTA
Source organism: Thermoplasmata archaeon (assembly GCA_021799185.1). GTDB lineage: Archaea > Thermoplasmatota > Thermoplasmata > Thermoplasmatales > Thermoplasmataceae > UBA509. The sequence goes on along the minus strand of JAJZAW010000160.1, from coordinate 1,263 downwards.
GAGTCCAGGTTGCAGTTACCTCTGGTCTGGTTCTGGCATCGAGCCTGCTGGCCTCCATTATTTCAGGATCTGCCGGGCTTTCCACATTTTTCATACTTGTGGAAATTCTCACAATGTGGTTTGTATATCTTAATGCCCGGAAACACCTGAGGCATGTGAAGATCACTGAAAAATGGACAGAGGGGTACATCCAGAAGACTCCGGCTGTTATCACGCCGGAGAGGCCTGCCACAGTGCGTATACTCCTATACTTTGTCATGCCCTTGTCCGTTATAATTTCCACAGCTGCCATTGCAATGCGGGAATACCCATATCTGCATGCAATTCTGCCCGTGAAATTTTCCGGATCGGATCCTGTTGTTTTTGCGCACAAGACGATCCAGCTGGTCCTGACACCCGTATATTCCCAGCTGATATTCCTCAGCATCTACACCATTCTGGTCTTTGCACTGTGCCGGGTGAAGGTTGTTCCCGAGTATCCCGATCTGAACAGGTCACTGGCAGTCCAGCGTCATTACAGGCTCGGCGTAATCTTTGCTATGTCGGTTCTTCTTACAATGGTTGAGGTGGATATCATGCTATCAGGGATGGCCCAGTGGGAGATTGTTCCAGGAATCTTTACGGAGTTTTCTGAGATTCCGTCTGTTGTGGGGTTGGTTCTGGTTGTAGCCATTGTGTCAAGGATGAGGCACCGCTTTTCGGTTCAATTGAACGTGGAATCAGCTGGATCGAGGCGCATAATGAACAGGGATGATGATTCATTCTGGAAGGCGGGCATGATATACTATAACCGTGACGATCCGTCAATAATTGTCCCAAAGCGGTTCGGAATAGGCTATACAGTGAATTACGGCAACCCATTCATTAAAGTTGCAATATTTATCCTTATGGCGTCACTGGTGTGGCTTGTGGTAAGATCCATGGTGGGATAACATTGGGTGCTTTTGCTCTCCATGAATATAATAAGGCCGAACCCACTGATGGCAAGTCTGTATGAAAAGAACTGCCACGTACCTGATTGAGGGGATATTCGCAGTTCTTGCTGCCTTAATCCTGGCAGGCATCTTCATTCAGGATTTCAAGTTTTTTGCCATGCCTGAATCATTTGTGGTGAAGCTTTACATTTATTCCTCTCTGGGAATGGTAATTGCCGTTGCGCTTGCAATTGCAGCAGGAAGGATAAAGGAAGCGTCAATGGCTCAGGAAAAGGGAGTCTTTCATTATATCCGGGTCTTCCTTGGATTTCTATGGGTAATTGACGGA
>JAJZAW010000034.1 GCA_021799185.1 Thermoplasmata archaeon | reverse complement strand
CTTACCTTGTATCCGTTTTCCACACTCTTTACTATAAACCTCTTGTCATCTCCGCTTAACATGATATCAAGATTATATGTGCCCCTGATCTCATATTGGTTTTTTGCAGGATTTGCCATATGAATTAGTGCACGTGAGAGGTATGACGCTATGTAGGCAGATTGTTTACAATTCCTTATCAATGCGAAATATTTTCGTTCCCAGCGTTAGGCTGTTTATATACAAACATACCCATCTACATAAGCTCATACAGCAGGCAAGAAAGAGGTTTAAGGCAATGTCACTAAAATATGATCTGGTCAAGGTGGGAAGGCTCATAAAAAAGCAGTTCTCAGTTGACAGAGATGATAAGGCGGAAACCGGCATTGGGGTGCTTATAATATTCATAGCCCTTGTTCTTGTTGCTGCCGTGGCAGCGTCGGTCCTAATACACACTGCAGGTATTCTGCAGCAGAGGGCCGATTCCACGGGAACAACCACCATAAGGCAGGTATCCACAGGAATAGTGGTGGATCAGATTCTTGGCTATGACGGTGCTACCCCTGCTGAAGCGGGAGGTGTGGAATATGTGGCAATCTTCCTCAGTGATAACACCGGAGGAAGTTCGGTGAATCTGGCAAATGTATCAGTAACTCTAACCATCAACGGCGTAACTGCTGTCCTGGTATACAACAACACAATATTTGCCAGCGTTGCACAGAGCGGTACAGACAATCTGTTCGGAAATTCAGTCTGGTCGCTTCTGAGTGCAACACACCATGATGCAACCAGCTATGGGGTGCTCGTTGAAAGCGATCCTGTGAATTCTCTTACGGCAAACTATCCGGTACTGTCTCCCGGGGACACTGCTGCCGTTATACTGAATGTGACCAACACATTTGGGGCAAATATCACACAGAATCAGGCCGTGTCCGGCCAGATAACACCTGAGCAGGGTGCGCCTGCTGTGATAGCTTTCAGTGCTCCGGAATCGTTCACAACCAAAACCATCACGCTGCAGTAGACACCTCGCTGTCCCCCGCCGAGCCACGGCGGGGGCACACCTCTTTCATGATCTTTTACCTATAATTTTGATGCCGAGTTATTATCAGAAGCACTAAACCGTCAGTACGCACATTCAGGATCAAACTCAGGGTTTATCTTTGCATTCTCATTTGCCAGATAAAAACAGAGACGTGTGCTAATTAAATATATGAGAGCAATAAACCTGTGTGTCATGGAAGGCTCTCAAGGAATCACCCCTTGATTCATCTGTGGTTTCCGCCATTGGTGGCCTAATAATATTCCTTGTTGGAATCATAGGGCTGTATATCCTTTTGAGAAATGGGTCATATTCCAGGAACGATCTTCTGGAAGTTTCATTTGGAACCTTCTGGGGAATTATGGTACTGATCTTCAGCACAACACTCTTCCTGGATCGCAAGAGACACGTGGTGTACGGTGCACTGATAATAATATTTGCAACAGCAAGCTGGTACGGCACATCGGGGGGGCTTTTTGTGGGATTCCTCATCGCACTGATTGGCGGTATGATGGGAATTGCCTGGAAACCGCCACGAAAGTCGGAGCCTGCGAAAGCAGTCTCCAATCCCGGGAAATAGGCATATGTCGCCCTGTATTATGTTCAGGAGAAATTCATGCTGAAGTTCAGGTAAAATGGAACACCAACAGAGATTGAATATGATGTTACACCCAGCGACTTCGCCACACTGTCCAGAATTTTCTTAATCCTGGTTATGAAGGAACTCATGATTGTGGTGATGTGCGGAAGAGTCTTTGCCACGGCGCTCATGAAATTGAGAAACCCCATGATCTTTGAAAATGCAGCATCCGGCAAACTTGCCAGGTCCTTTTCTGCTTCGCTGAATTTGGATTCTATGAGGCTTATCCAGCTAGCATCGTCCACGTCAGCCAGTTCATCGATGTTGCTGTTGCCGTCCCTCAGCCAGTCCTCCATAATATCAAGTATTCTTCTATCCACGCTCATGCCAGTCCCTCTACCCGGGCTGAATATACAGGATTATGAAATAACTTTCCCAGTTTTTCGTGAAATAAAATGAAGAGCAGCCACATTACACTTCCGGTGCTGACCTGTTGATCTATGCGGTCTGCAATCCATAAAAAAATTCATGATCCGGGTTTAAATAAGTAAGTTAAATATCTAATCATGAAGCCTCTTCTCAAGGCAATAGTAGTCATAGCAATAGCCATTGGAATTGCTGTGCCAAGCGGCTATATTGCCTATATATCCTTTGTATCTTCAAATCCTTCCATGATCGATTTTGTGCCTGAAAATTCCACGGCAGTCATCAGAGCAGATTATAACGGAACCCAGTTTTACATATTCAACTCCGGGAATGATACTGGTGTGGTAATCAATATTGGAATAAACCAGGTCTCCAGTCTTTTCAAAGGTTCTGCATCGAATGTTTCTGGAAATACATCATTTTCAGTTACCCCCGCTTATCTGAAATCCTATGATGGCTACAGAATATACTATCTATCAAATGTGTCCATATCCCTAGGCAGGAGTCTTGGCAACCTTTCCAGTGCCTTTGCAGGCAGCACCATCAATCTGAGCAGTTTCCTGCGCAACAACACCATCTACATAGCAGAACTTTCCGGTGCAACAGTATCCATTGGTACCCTGAGGAGTGTTGAAAACTCAATATCTGCAATGAGTGGCGGGAAGAATTTCCGAACTCAGGAATCCACCTACTTCAAGTCAGGTTCAAATGTATCGATCTACCTCAACTATTCCAATGTTTACTTCAAATCCATCACGGGGAACATATTCTATAACACCTCAAGCTTCCAGATAGTGTTCAGCAACCAGACCGTTGCAAAGAGTGCACTTTCGGTTATCGGCGCCGTAAGCAATGTGACTGAAGTATCTCTCCGGAATACTGAACTGAATGTTACCCTGTCTGTTGGAATGAACTATCTCAACGGAAATCTCTCGAGGCTTTTCAATACAGCGCCCTTCAACCTCAACGGCAGGGGACTGTGAATTCATGAGCGGGACAGCCAGAACACTCAGAGTTGCCACGGCCTATTATTTCAAGAATTACTACAGATCAAAGAGCTTTTACCTGATGCTCATAATTGCCATCCTTGTTTCCCTGCTGCTTACATACTTCTCACTGAAGTACATCAACCGGCTTGATCTTATCATACCAAAGAATCTTCTTTCAACACTGGGCAATTCCGGCAAGGAGGAAATATTTGGATACCTCTGGGCATTCGTATTGCTTGACCTTCCAGTATTCGCATCTGTATTCTTCGGATCAACTGCAATATCAAGTGAAATTGAGAACAAGACAGCTTTTCATATCTTTCCGCTTCCCATCGGAAGGGTAACGCTGCTGGTTTCAAAGTATCTGGCTGCCGTTGCCGTGACCTTCATAACCGTGCTGATCTACGTTGCCTTTCAGGCGGCCGTTTTTGAGTACCTGTTCCCAGGTCCCCTACTTTTGCCATTCTACCAGTCCCTGGGGCTTCTGCTCATATTCGTATTCTCAATTACTGCCTTTACATTTCTGATCAGCAGCATTTTCAATAAGAACACCTATGCATACATTACAGTTTTCCTGATATATTTCCTGGTTTTCAACGCATACGAAATAATAGTGGAATTTCTCTACAAGACCACCCCATACTATCTGCTCAATGTGGCAGCTGATGCCATGGAAAAAGTCTACCTCAACATTTCTACAAATCCATTTTCCACTTCATCGTCCACGTTCGCTCCAGCTACAATTGGCACCCTGTACACTTCCATCGGCGTTATGGTCGCCTATGCCATTGTATCATTTGCGGCTGCCCTTATCATATTTGACCGGAAGGAGGTGAAATAATGCCTTCAGTGCTTGTAGAAAGGGTTACAAAGAACTATAGAGATGTGAAGGCTCTAAAAGAGGTGAGCCTCAACCTTCAGGAGCCTGGCTGCATTGGAATACTTGGACCAAATGGAGCCGGGAAAACAACGCTACTGAAGATTCTCACAAATATTGTGAGGCCGACTGAAGGTGTTGCGCTATTAAATGGCATAAACGTTTCAGATGAACCGGAAAAGGCTCTGAAAGATGTTGGGGCACTGGTTGAGCAGCCAGAGTTCTACACTTACCTGACAGCGCTTGAAACCCTGAAATTTGTCGGCAGGGTTAAGGGCATCGCCGAAAAGGACCTCGGTTCGGAAATACAGCGTGTTTCAGAAATGACTGGAATTGTGGAATATCTTGGAAGGAAAACCGGCAACTTTTCCAGGGGGATGAAACAGAGGCTGAGTCTTGCCTGTGCCCTCATCAGCGATCCGCATATAATAATACTGGATGAGCCTACATTTGGCCTTGATCCCAAGGGGATGAAGGAGATGAGGGACCTCATAAAATCCCTGAATCAGAGCAAGGATAGAATAATAATACTGAGCACCCATCTAATTTATGAGGCTCAGGAAATATGCGACAGGGTCATCATAATAAACAGGGGTGAAATTGTTCATGACACAATCAATTCGCCTTCTGAAAATATAATAGAAGTTGAATTTGAAGGCCCTGCAGGCAAGGTTTCACTGCCAGATCACATGGCAGACCAGACATTCGTTGACGGGAACAGCGCAATGTTCAGGTTGAGGTCTGGAACTTCAAATTCTGACGTTATCAACTACCTCTCATCCCAGGGCCTGAGGATCAGATGGGTTAAGCCGCAGAGCAATCTTGAAAACCTTTACATCACACTCATCTCCGCATAATGCATGGTTACATACAATAAAGTTCCAGGAATCATAATTCTGCATCTGGCCGGCCATCTGCACCATATGCACCACTATTTTTCCACATTACAATTTCAATTTCCAATTTAAGGATAGAAAGATTATGAACGCATATGCAGGAGAATTGTCGCCTTATCCAGTGGTTTTCCTTTCCGCAGGCTGTCAGAATATTTTTTCATTGTTCAATTTCAGAAAATTTCAGAGGCCTAAGAAAGGTTGAACAGTTTCCCTGGTTGGTATTTCCGTGTTTATTTCCATTCAATTTTTGGTAAGGAACCATATGTGGATGAATCCCGCCAGCAGGCAAATGTTAAGCCTTAACATAACCTAGCCTCACTGGTGTGCCACTAGTTCCCTGCAGACTGACACCTGGAGCAATATAATCATAGCGCTCACTGGAAAACGTTAATTCCCTTGATGAAATTAGAGAGATATATTTAGGGGACTGTATATTTAATGAATAAGTTCAGGATTTTGCTCAACAGGTGGAAAGGTTTTCTTGGGGTTTTCTATCCCGTGCTTTTTGCCGCAAAGTACCTGGCTGGAAAACGATCAGTGATGATCACTGTTATGGCCGCAGGCGTTTTCGCCTCAGTCACCAGGCTTCTTATTCCAGTGTATATAGGAGACGCCATAACTGCCATCGAATCCAGGAGCTATGCTGGAGTTCTTCATGTATCTATCTTTATAATGATCGTTTCCTCAATCACCGGAGCGCTTCAATTTGTGGTCAGCTATGGATCGCAGTACATAAGCCAGAGATTTGAATTCAGCCTGAGGGATTCGGTTTTCCACCACCTTATAAGAAAGAAGTTCAGCTTCTTTGAAAAAGAGACATCCGGAGATCTGCTTTCAAGAACAACCATGGACATACATGCCATAAGGAATTTCCTCAACAACATGTTTTCCCAGATGCTGCCCACAATTTTCCTGATAATTTTTGCCCTCTATTTTCTTCTAACAATCAATCCGTACTTTGCCCTCATATTCCTTGTATCAGTACCCATGCTCATCTATGCTGGAATAGCCTTCCAGAGAAAACAGAGATCTCGATGGAGACGGATAAGGACATACTATGGACAGATGAATGAAAGGCTGCAGGAAAACATTGTTGGAAACCGTGTGGTAAGGGGATTTTCTGCCGAGGATCTTGAGATAGGCCGATTCTCAGACACAACGGAAAGCTATTATGGTGAGTATATTGAAGTTGCAAAGCTACGGGGATTCTATAACAATCTCATGCCCCTCATAGTGAGTGCTGCAGCTTCAGCCATCCTGATCTATGGAGGCTACATGGATATCATTTCTGCGTCGGATGTTGGGCCACTTGTTGCTGCGGTGAACATTTTCAGCATGATAAGTTCGCCCGTCAGTTCTTTCGGCAGGCTCATTGTATTCTCAGAGAATGCCAGGGCAGGTATAGAAAGGGTTTCTTTGCTGACTGATTCGCCCGATGAGGAAGATGTGGATATCCTGGACAGGGAGCGCCCTGAAGGAGACCTCAAGATCGAGGATGTCACTTTCTACAGAGACGGTAGAAAGATTCTTGACAGTGTGAGCATGGTGGTGCCACGTGGCGAATTCGTGGCAATAACTGGAAAAACGGGCGCAGGAAAAACGACCCTCACAAGCCTTATTCCCAGATTCTACGATCCGGACGAGGGGAACATATATATTGGAATGACGGAGATTTCCAGGATTCCCCTTGCAAATCTTCGATCAACGGTTTCCCTTGTTCCACAGGAGATAAATCTTCTCTCCGGTACAGTACGTGATAATATTGCCTTCGGGAATGACGATATTGGAAATGAGAATATCAGAAACGCGGCCAGGATTGCTGAAATATCAGATTTCATAGAATCCCTGCCGGAGGCTTACGAAACGCAGGTTGGGGAGAGGGGAATCACCCTGTCCGGCGGGCAGAAGCAGAGAATCGCCCTTGCCAGAGCCATTGTTTCAAATCCTTCATTGCTTATCCTTGATGACGCGACCTCCAGCGTGGATCCGGAAACAGAGCTCATGATTTTCAGGAACATCAGGAAAGAGCTCAGGGATATGACAGTGCTTCTTGTCACGCACAGGATTTCAGCTCTAAAATTCGCCGACAGAGTGTGGAAGCTTGAAGATGGAAAACTTTTGCCTGTTTCCGATATGAACAGGGACCTTGATGGCATAACCAATGGTGCGGGAATCAGTTACACAGGTGTGGGAAATGCCGCAGACATATGAAGATATAGAGGATCAGATCATAAAGACCGGAAAGGGGTCCGGTTCGTTCAGGAGAATGGTGCGGGAAATTTTCCGTATGAGGCGCGACAGTGCCACTCTTGTAACAACAGTGATTATTACTGCTGTAGCCGGGACGCTTTACCCGCTGATGCTTGGACTTGCTGTTAATGCCATTATTGCAAGAAATGTACGATACCTGGAAGTCTTTTCATCACTGTTCTTTCTCCTTTACCTTGTGCAGTTTTTTTCAAACCGGGTAAGGACAATAAGCTCAACTGTCCTTGCACAGAAAGAGATAAAAAGCCTCAGGGACAGGGCTTTCGAGAATCTGCAGTATGTGCCTGAAGCTTTCTACAGCAAGGTTAAGACTGGATACCTCATGAGCAGGATAACAAACGATGCAGAAACACTGAGCGAGTTCCTGACTTTCCAGCTTCCATCCGTGATAGCAGGCATATCCACTGTGATTGTATCAATATCCATCATGTTTTACAAGGACTTCAGCCTTACACTCTATGCCCTCATCATAATCCCGGTTCTTATGGCCTTTACAATTTCCATACAGCCGAGGGTGAGGCGGAATTATCTCAGGACGAGAAAGACCATTGCAGCCATAACAGGAAATCTGGCAGAGAACATTTCGGCAATCAGGGCCATAAAGGCATTTAATGTTGAGAAAAGAACGGAGGATAACTTCAGGGTCCTGAATGAAAGGAATTTCATGGCCAATATGAAGGCTTCCAGGCTTTCATCTGCATACGGGGCATCTGTGAGGATCATAGAAGCTGCGGGCATTGCCATTGTACTTCTTGCTGGTGCGCTACAGCTTTTGCATGGTGTTACTTCTGTTGGGATTCTTGTTGCATTCATTGTATATGTCCAGGAATTCTTTGATCCGGTGATTCAACTCTCACAGCTGTACAACTCCTATCAGTCATCGCTTGTAGGGATAAGCAGGATATATGGGATAATAGACCAGCCCCGTGACAGTGAGCCAGAAAAAAGCGAAAGCCACGTCGGGTTCAATGATTCCATTGTAATAAACGGCATGTCATTTTCATACGGAAAAGGCAATGCGCTGGAAAACATCCACCTTACCATCAGGAAGGGAGAGAAAGTTGCCATAGTGGGGCACACGGGAGCTGGGAAAACTACACTTTCAAATCTGTTATTGAAATTCTACAGCCCCGAGGAGGGCGAAATACTCTTGGATGGGAGGGATCTGAGTTCAATCTCCACAAGGAGTTACAGGGAACTAATGACACCGGTCCTGCAGGACCCTTTTCTGTTCAGGGGCACAGTGATGGAGAACATATTGTTCGTTGACCCTGGCGCGACAAGAGAAAAGGTACTAGAACTCATAAGCAGGTTCGGACTTGACAATATCTTTTCATCCCTGCCGCAGGGAATAGATACGAACGTTGGAGAAATGGGGAGGAATCTTTCCGAAGGGCAGCGCCAGGCCGTCTCAATCCTTCGAGCATTCGCCCGTGATCCGGAAATACTCATACTGGATGAGCCAACTTCTCAGATTGATCCTTATTCAGAGAAAATGATAATTGAAGCACTCAGGAAATTCCTGAGGGATAAAACCCTCATTCTCATTACCCACAGGCTCTCAATGATCGTTCTCGCTGACAGGGTTGTTGTCCTGAAGGGAGGCAGCATAGCTGAAGAGGGTACGTTCAGCGAACTCATGAAAAGGGAGGGGCTTTTTTCACACCTGTATAGAATACAGTACGGCGACGCATGACTTCAACTGCACCATATCTGGAGCGCAGATGGTTAACCGGCAATATATTTAAGGAAAGTGCTAATTAGCTGGAGAAAATGAATAAGGATTTTGCACGCAAGCTTGTTGCGATAGTATCCAATTCAAGGAAAGGCACTGCAGCCTACACCCAGCAGGATTTCATCACATCACTCTCCTTCAAGAAGAATCTGATTGATCCTGAGACAGTTAAGGAGTTTCTGGAAGCAGCTGTTAAGGAAGGCATCCTTGTGAGGAAAGATGGCGGTTTTGTGCCGAATTTCAGCACTTCAGGCATAATTGTTCCACTTGATTTCTCCGTTACGCGTGAACAGCTCTTCCAGGATTCTGGCGACAGGCCCCTGGTTGACAGGCTTCTTGAAGCAATTTCAGCATCCGGGAAGCTTACAAAAAAAGAGGCTATCGCCAGGGCAAGAGAAGTTCTGCAGCCCCTGAAATACATAAGTTTTGAAACGGCACTTCTTTCAGTCATGTCAGATGAGGGAATAGATATTAAGGAGTACCTGTCCGAGACTGGAGCCCGATGGTCAAGTCATCCTTCCGACAAGAAGACCTGACGTGGCAATAAGGCAGCGATCCAGGATTCAGTCCTGATTGGACCTCTGGGCGATCTTTATGGCTTCCTCAACATTCTCCAGCTCCATTGCTATGTCAGAAGCCAGATCGTATACGAAAGAAAGCGACTTGCGGAACTCCTTCTTCTCCTTCTTGTTCTTGATCCCTGAGGCGATTTTATCAATCTTATCCAGGGTTTCCATTGCCGACTGGAGGGCTTTCTCCTCATCACCTTCAGCCCTTATTATTCCTATCTGGCCGCGCTTTGCCTCAAAGAAATTCTCCCAGTCCTCAGTCTCTTCGGAAATCTTAAGGACCTGATCGTACATTTTTGAAGCCTCGCTCCTGCTTCTTGCAGATGCAGCCTTCATTTCTGCTATGGCATTCAGGGAGGTGCAGAACAGGAATGGATCCTTTAGGGAATCCGAAAGCTTCAAAGCTTCATTGAAGAATGCTTCACCTTCTTCCTTTTTTGATGCATCAAGCTCAATGTAGCCCAGATTGATCAGGTCCATTACCTCAAGTTCCTTCTCTCCGTTTTTTCTGTGGATTGACAGCGAAACTTCAGCAAATTTCCTGGAATTCTGATCATTCTTGCTTTCAAGCGAATTGTATGCCTGTGATAATTTGTATGCAAGATCGGCCGTATCGTCATTTTCTTCCTTTCCCACAAGATCAAATGCCTTCTGATATTCCCTTATGGCATCTATCATCTTGTCTTTCTGGAAGAATTTGTCGCCGTCTGCGATTATGTCCTCAACACTCTGGTCCATTACGTTACCTGCCTGCATGATTTTATTTGCGTATATATAAATTCGGAGAGCTGCTGTTCTGAGAAGTTGGAAGTCCGCACGACCCCCGTGAAATTTCACTTTTAATGTACTGGCATTTTCAGCAATGTGCCGCATATGACCAAAATGCATGAATGCAGATGCAGCATTTCCAGAGAGGACAATTAATCATGATGGCGACCGTCTACATTATGCCTTGCTGATGAAATAAATACTTGCGCCAACTGGTTGTGCCACAATGTTGTCCGAAAAAGCACGTTGCAAAATATATGGAAGCAGCGATTACTTCAAGGGAAATATATTCGAATGTTTCCCGGGCACATGAGCCGTTTTCAGAATGAAGTTAATTTCTCTCCTTTGATCACTGGTTTAATTCTATTTCTGGCTTGTACCCAATTCGTTCCTTTAAGCTGGCTATGAGATAGCCTTCTGCCTGCTCTAAGCTTATTTTCGGTGGCATTGGCTTAACATTTGGATCTACTATGGCTTCCAGCAGAAATGGCCCATTACTTTTCAACATGGCATCCACTGCTTCCTGAATCTCCATATTGCTGTCTATCTTTAATGCCTCAATTCCGTAGGCAGATGCCAGAGTTGAGAAATCCGGGTTTATCAAATCCACTCCCCACTGTGGATAACCCATAACTTCCTGCTCAAACTTTATCATTGCCAGTTTACTGTTGTTGAAGACTACAATTTTCAATGGAACATTGTATTTTTTAACCGTGGCAAGTTCCATTATGGTCATTGCAAGGCCACCATCTCCTACCACAGAAATCACCTGCCTGTCTGTGGACAGAGAAGCCCCTATTCCTCCGGGCAGCGAACATCCCATTGATGCAAGACCGCCCGAGAAGAGAAACCTCTGCCCTCCCTTTGCCCTGAAATGACGTGCTAACCATACTGTGATGTTTCCAGTATCGCCAACTATTACTGCATTCGGATTGGCTTTCTCGGAGATAACTCTGGCAAGTTTTGCAGGATTTATGAATTTGTAATTGCCAGATTCCAGTTCCTGCAATTCCCTATTCCATGATTTGATTTCCGGAACAAATTGCGCTGCAAACTTTTCTCTCTTATGGGATACCCTGCCAATGATGGAGGATAGAAACGTGTGGGATTCTGTCGGAAAGGCGAAAAGTGCCTGATCAGTGCAGTGCGAAGTCCTACATCCGCATAGCCTGATCTTCTTAGAAACGTCAGTTTCGATGATGTATCGTAAATTTATGGGGTGGCGCACTGCAATATTCATAAGCTTTCGGAATTAAACAAAGGTTCTTCAAATTCCCAGCCGGCATGTATCGCCGGAGATGAATGTCCCCTTTGACGCCTTCTTTGTCTCCATAAAGTTACTTAAAAAGGCTTCATATTTAGGCCTTCCTGATAGAATCCAGAATATCTCTGGCCCTTGCCATGCTTATATTCCCTTCCTTAACCATGGTATCGCTTATCTGATCAATTTCGTTACCCCTGGCACCCACAGATACAGCCAGGCTTCTTGCATGCAACCCCATATGGCCCTTCTGAATCCCTTCCGCTGATAGGGCTCGAATGGCAGCAAAATTTTGCGCGAGACCAACTGCTGCCAGAACCTGCGCGAACTCAGAAGAAGATCTGACGCCTAAAACTTTCCTGAATACTGCTGCTTTTTTGGCCGTATTTGTAGAACCACCCACAGTGCCAACCGCCAGCGGGATCTCAATCTCACCCACGAGATCGCCATTTTCATCCACACTGTACCTGGTCAGTGAAAGATGACCGCTCAGATTATGGTAAGTATGTGCGTTGGCCTCTGCGGAACGCCAGTCATTCATTGTAGCAAGAATCACGGCATCAATGCCATTCATTATTCCCTTGTTATGTGTTGCTGCCCGGAATGGATCAACATCCGCCATCTCATAGGATCTTATAATATTCCTCACAACCTCTTCTCCACCTATTAAGTCCTTTCTGAACTTTGCCCTGGATCGTGCAATCCTGTCGGGAGTTAGATTGCTCAAGATCCTCAGGTTGGTTCTGCATCCTGTAATCGATTCCAGGAATGGTGCAATGGTTTCGCACATACTGTTGACAATATTTGCCCCCATAGCATCCCTTACGTCTACCTTCAGGTGCAGAACTATGCTTCCTTCAGGATCATTAATCCTCCTGAGTTCAATATCCTTGGCGCCAGCATTCATTGATGACAGCGTTCTGCTCCTGCTATTAGCCAGGTCAATGATCTCGCCCCTGTGCGCCATGATATGGGCATTGACCTTTTCGAAATCTTTACAGCCAGTTAACTGCACCTGCCCTATCATGACAGGATCGGATGATGTTGACTGGAAACCGCCTGAAGCCCGTGCTATCTTTGCTGCATTGCTGCACGCAGCAACCACAGATGCTTCCTCTATGGCCATGGGTATCAGATAATCCTTCCCGTTTATCCTGAAGTTCACTGCAATGCCTACCGGCAATTCAATGGTTGATATGACATTTTCAATGAGCTTGTCAGCAAGTTCGAGGTTCAGCGCCCCAGTTTTGGAGATTTCCGAAATATCGGATTCATTAAGGTCTGCAAAACGGGCAACCATCATGGCTCTTTCCTGTGGCGTTAATTTATAGAATCCTGAAATTTCTGAAGTTTTTTCTGACATCGCTGTGCATGAGGTACAAAATACTTAAAAATGTACTGACATAACTCCACATTCGTCTTATGATGAATGACGGATGTAATATTGGTGACATCTAATGATCATACTATGTACCCATAATGAACTCCAGTATTCCTCTTTCAAGAGTTTACGGGCACTGTGGAACCGCAGCCAACGACGAATGTGCCAACCTAAAATATTATTGTGGGGAATCATTGGGCATTTTAGCTAGAATTTATCTAATTCAGTGGTTTTCCTGTATCACAAAGCGAGGAGAAGATGTCGCATCGCAGAGTACCTTAACCTGCAAAGGTTATTAATTGGCGTCACAATCTAATATCCCGATGTTAAGAAACAAGAGCGTTGTGTCGATCAACGACATCGGAGACGATGAGCTTTCAGAGATTTTCAAGACTGCCGGGGACATGGAGAAGGTACTGAGATCAGGCAGATCGCTTGAACTTATGAAGGGGAAGATAATGGCTACCTTCTTTTATGAGCCAAGCACGCGAACCCGGCTATCGTTCGAAAGCGCCATGCAGAGACTTGGAGGATCGGTTATCAGTGTCTCTGAGGCAAAATCATCATCTGTTGCAAAGGGCGAAACACTTGCTGATACGGTGAGGATGGCAGAGGGATATTCAGATATAATTGTCATAAGGCACCCAATGGAGGGAGCAGCAAGGCTTGCTTCAAGATTTACATCAAAACCCATTGTGAATGCAGGAGATGGGTCTGGACAGCATCCAACTCAGACGGTTCTTGATCTTTACACCATTCGCAAGGAACTTGGCGAAATCAGCGGCAAGACCATTACTGTTGTGGGTGATCTCAGATATGGAAGAACTGTCCACTCTCTTGTAATGGCTTTATCCAGGTTCAATGCCAAGGTTAATCTGGTTGCGCCGCCAATACTTAAGATGCCTGATCATGTTGTTTCCATGCTACCTGCGGATTTCCACCTGAATATGACTGAAAATCTCTCGGATGTGCTTCCGGAGACAGACGTACTCTATGTAACCAGAATTCAGAAGGAAAGATTCTCCGACCCGAATGAGTATCAGAGTGTTATAGGGTCATACAAGATAAACCTTGAAACAGTTGAAGCAATGAAGGAAAAGTCAATAATAATGCACCCCCTTCCAAGGGTTGATGAAATCTCTCCGGATGTTGACTCATCGCCGAAGGCTGCATATTTCAGGCAGGCTAACAACGGGGTCCCGGTAAGGATGGCCATAATATCGCTTATTCTGGGGTGAACTAAATGGATGAACAGACCTTAAAAATCTCAAAGATAAAGGACGGCACCGTGATAGATCATATTCCACCAGGTAAGGCACTAAGGGTACTTTCAATACTCAGGATTGATGATCACGTAGAAAACTCCATAAGTATAGGCATAAGAGTTACTTCCAGAAGGCTTGGAACCAAGGATGTCATAAAAATTGAGAACCGGGATCTTGAAAAATTCGAGGTGGACAAGATATCCCTCATAGCTCCGGATGCAACAATCAGCATAGTAAGCAACTATGAGATCATAGAAAAATTCCCTGTTGAATTACCCCAGAGAATCCTTGGGATCGTGAAATGCTCCAATGCCAATTGCATTACAAACATGAAAGAACCCGTACAGGGAGAATTCAGCTTATTGAGCAAGAAACCGCTTCTCATAAGGTGTAATTTCTGCGAAAGAACCATGAATGAAAGGGAGATCACCGCCAGCCTGATTTAAGCTGACAGCTGATATTTTAAAAGTTCAGAGGCATTGGAGAGCCTTGTGGAATATACCTCCACATCTCTGGCTATCCTGACATTTATTTTCCTTATGACGCCATCTTTCTCTCTGGCGAATTCCTTGTGTTTTTCTATGAGTCTTTCGTTGTCGTAGACCCGTGGCTTTCCGCATGCGGCTTCAAGCTTCTTTATTCCGCTTTCTGCGATCTTCCTTCTCTTTAAATCTTCTCTGGATGGTTTTATTATAACGTTCAGGTGAGGAATATTTCTTTCCTTAAGAAGCAGGGAAAAGGCTGTGTGCAGACTCTGAGCAAAATCACCGCCAAATCCACTTATGAGTATGTATGAATTGGATTTTTCAACCTCACAGAGAAGTTCCCTGGCTGTTGCTCCGGCATCTTCGAACTCCGGGATGAAGGTGGTGTTCACTGTGGCAGCTTCCAGGGGGTCCTGCCAGCAGTCGAACTGATCAATATTCTTTCTGTATTCGTATTCTTCCCTTGATATTATGG
Source organism: Thermoplasmata archaeon (assembly GCA_021799185.1). GTDB lineage: Archaea > Thermoplasmatota > Thermoplasmata > Thermoplasmatales > Thermoplasmataceae > UBA509. The sequence goes on along the minus strand of JAJZAW010000034.1, from coordinate 443 downwards.
AGACCTTAACTGGATCGGGTTCAGCAAGTATTATCTCAGCATCCTGCGCCTGAACCGTTGGAGAAACTGCCCTCTCCTTCTTTAACTGGACAGATCTGTAAACAGTCCTCCGTATCTGAAGTGGCCTTATGTTTCTCAGAACCTTGTCCCCTGCAGTTCCAAAAGCTATGACAACGTTGTCCATCCTCTCTGAATAGTACTTTCGTATGAGCCCCTTGACAACGCCCTCTATGTTCTGAACACTTATTGTTTCCATCTATGCACCATCCCTATATCCTTTTCTTTGCGGCATTTAATCCAATTTTTTCCTGGAGAGAATCAAATTTCTCCAGATCTTCAACAACTGAACTGTAGCTCTGTAGCTTTTCAGAAAGTATCTCGTGCAGCGCATTGTTTTTCATTGCTCTTTCCAGCAGCATTTCTATGACCTCTTCCTTTAGATC
>JAJZAW010000033.1 GCA_021799185.1 Thermoplasmata archaeon | reverse complement strand
CCGATCTAACGAAACCCCATATACTCCAGCAACAGGGAGTTTCAAAGCACTCCGTGAGGCGTTGAAGATTCTGGAACATGAGGGGCTGGAGAACAGGTGGGCCAGGCATCATGCCAGTGCTGAGTATCTGAGAAAGTCCCTGATTAAGGGCCAGTCTGAAATTCTCGGGAATCAGGGCAATTATTCCGATACTGTCATTGCCTTCAGGCCGAAATTGTCAGTGAAGGACACCGTTGCAGGGTTATCATCATTGGGCATCACGGTTTCCAGGGGAATGGGAAAACTATCAGATTCAATAATCAGGGTGGGAAACCTTGGCATAGTAACGGGCAATGACATCAGAGAATTTATAAATGCATATTATCAGGTCAGTGGAATTGATGAATTCAGCCCGGAAGAAGATATCCCCGCAGAATCCATGCCAGCACCGGAGATAATGAATCTGTTCTGACAACCCCCATGTTTAATCATTTCTGGAAATATAATATTCCAGAATCCAGGTTTTTTTCACGGTTCGGCATAATCTGACCCTGCTATTGCGATTAGAATCATAAAACCGGTAAAGCTTATTGAACATCGTCGGTATGTGGTTCCATGGAGCCTGACCCCGTAGAGGAATTATTTGGCATGATGGATGAAGAGAGATACGAAGATGTCCTTAAAAAAGTGGAAAAAATGATTGCGGTAGATAAGGATAATTCCATCCTGCATGCACTGAAGGCAATGGCACTCCTTGAACTCAATATGGATTCAGAAACTGCCCTCAAGGAGGCAAACATAGCGTACGGGAAATCTCAGGAGCCATTTTTCAAATTTGTCAAAGGCTGGGCCCTCTCAGAGAATGATAACATAAAGGAGGGGCTGAAACTGCTGAATCAGGCTTCAGACCAGGACCCAGACAACGTACAGTACCTGATAAAGCTGGCAGAGGTCTATGAGGACGATGACAGGCCGCAGGATGCTCTGAAGGCAATCATAAGGGCACAGCGTATTGAGCCTGAAGACGTTAGGCTGGCATTGATGAAGGCTGGTTTCCTGAATGCGCTTGAACGCGCAAAGGAAGCAGTGGCAGAACTGAAGCGTGTAAACAGTAAGCATCCTGAGTTCGACTACCCTTACTTTATCCTTTCTGAATCATATCTCCTGCTTGATGATCTGAAGAATGCCGAGAATGCCATAGACACCGCCATTAAGCTGAGCAAGCAAGCGGATTCTGAGTTTTTCGAGAGGTCTGCTCAGATCAGAATAGCTGGCGGCGATCTTGAAAAAGCCATAGCTTCCCTGGATATGGCAATGGATGCAGCACGTTCCGACGAGGAGAAGGTAATCTACCTTCTTGAGAAAGTTAAGGCGATGTCATTTGCAGGAAAGGCTGACGAAGGGGAAAAGATTCTCAGGGATGCCTATGAGAAGAACAGCGAAAATGCCCTATACTACTACTCACTAATTGATAACCTGTCGGATCAAGGCAAGAAAGATGATATAGAGCAACTGATTAAGGTTAGGAATTTACCGGATTCCCTGGCGACACTTATCCGCGTGTACACCGGCATTTATGAGAATCCTGATGAAAGTTCTGTGGAATCAGCCCTGTCTTCTCTGCATGATGATATCAGCCAAAGCGATTTCAACTTGGCGCTTTCTCAGATATTGCTTGATGCACTGATGGCTAATGCCGCAAGGGATGAATGACCGGACGGCTTGCCGGCCAATTTTTCCCAGGTCATATTCATGTTTTGGCAGAGGTTTTATTCCCTCTCCGCTTTTCTGATTTTTACGCATCGCGATTCAGGATCCGCGGCATGAAATTCAACATGAAAATGGGAATGCTGTAGTCATATCATTGCAACGCACTACATGCACCTACACAAAGGTATTTTTATATATGTGCCATTTGGAATACCGTTGGCGCGATACAAAAGAGTTCTTGTAATCATTATTTCCATCATAATGATAGGCTCTGCCATAACTATTGTGGCCGGCAACTCTTCAGGTCACGCTGCAAAATCAGCCAGGTTAGTTAATCCATCAGATCATACGCAAGACATAACATACGCTGCCTCTCATGGCTCTCGAAGCCATGACTTATGGCAGTTATCAAGTTTTGAGCCATTTTTAGAATATACGGGCTTCACATTTTTGGAACAAGGGCTACCGACCGGTACAATGTGGTCAGTTTCAATTGATAACGGCACATTTACCACGGCTAATGCATCATTACAGCTTACACTGCCCCCCGGAGTTTATAATTATACCATAAAGAATTCCCTTAACTTCTTCTCGCCGCAGGCTTCTGGCACAATAAGCTATAGGGATCCAAGCGTGACAGCTTATTTCTTTGGATATTTAAATGAACCTGGCCATATTAGCCTTTCCAGTGGCGGTTTCACTTCTGGAAGTGTGTATCTCAATTATAATGCCATCATCCCCTACGGCATATTTGATAATTATTCAAAGTCCCTCGTGATTGCCTCCTACTGGAACGACAGCATTATTTTTCTTAATTCCAGCAATTTTCATGTTACAGGTTATTTAGGTCTGGAATCCAGTCCTGGTGGCCTTGCTGCAAATCCTAACGGTACAATTTATGCCACAACTGGGACGCAGCTTATTGTCATTTCAAAATCCATGCAGATTTCTGCGGCCGTGGACTTGCCCGTGGACAGCGTTACTTCAGTTTCGTACAATCAATACTCCCATCTGATATTTGTTGGCACATATTCAAACGGTACATATGCTTTCAATTCTGAGACCCTTGAGCAGGCTGCACATTTTCCTTCCCTTGATGTCCTAAGTTCTCAAGGAATTGCTACCGACAGGTCAAACCAGATGACAGTTGCTGCTGACAGCCTCAACAACACTATCTGGTTTATTGATGGCACCACGCCCTACAGGTACTATTCAGTTCCATCAATTCCCATATCTATTCTTTCTCTGAGCTCTCCGGATAACATTCTTGTTTCAACTTATCCAAAAGATAATCTTTCTCTTCTTTCTTTAAACGTTTCCACAGGTTCTGTTAATTCAATACCAACAGGCGGATGGGCTATTGCAATTGCATACGATAGCCAGACCGGAAGTGCCTTTGTTTCAACCGTTTCAGAAAATGGATTGGCAGCTATAAATAGCCAGCAAACATCACAGATTTCTTTTTTCAATACCAGTTATGAACCATATTTTGTTATTTTTGATCCATCAGTGAACTCCATAATTACTGGAGGCATATTTTCAGAAAACCTGTCTGTTTTCAACTTTTCGCTGGTGCCCACGAAGGTAAACTTTACAGAAACTGGGCTTGAAAGTGGTGTCACATGGGGAATAGAAATTGGCAATTATTCATCAATTACAAACAACACTTACCTTTCAATAAGTGCGATCCCAGGTAAGCTGGACTACAAAGTGATAATTCCCCCAGGCTATTCAGCGAATGCCGCAGGGGACGCATATGTTGCAGGAAAACTTACAGACATCAGCATAATCTTCCATCGGCTTTATTCTGTAAAATTCATGGAAAACGGTTTGCTGGCAGGCACAAGCTGGAGTGTGACGTTGAACGGTACCTCATATATTACCACCCAGAATACACTATCCGAAAACCTAACTGCAGGTTACTATGATTATTCATTCAATACGGATTCAATATACAGGGCCGCCCTTTCCAATGGTTACATTGAAGTAAATGGGAATTCCACGTTCAATGTTACATTTTCCGAAATAATATATAGAGTTACATTTATCTCATACGGTTTACCGGATGGAAAGCCTTGGGGCATAGATATAATGAATAGGTTTTTTGCCACTGACAACTCGTCTATTTCTGTCAATACAACAGGTGGGCTGCTTAACTTCTCTGTCCGTCCAGTTTCTGGCTTTGTTCCCAATGTAAGTGAGGGGAAATTGAACGTTCTGGCAAACAATACGACATTTAACATTTACTGGAATCCTTACCTTTACAGTATAAAAATTGAGGAATCTGGACTTCCCCAGCATTACCTCTGGGGTGTTGCATCAGGCAGTAAAAGCTTAACAACTGTGGCATCAAGTATTGTAATTTGGGAGCCAAATGGAACATTTATTCTTTATCCTTTCACAGGTTCTGGCGATTATTCCTCCAATCCAGTTGCTGTTAAGATTAATGGAGCGGGGGCAAATCTGAGCATAAGTTTTTCCCCGGTTAAATTTAATGTTATATTTTTACGCAGCAACCCAGCTCCTGAAATTACATGGTATGTCAATTTATCCAATGGAATTAAGTCAGGCCCTATAAATGGAAATTATTACACTTTCGACCTGATGAATGGAACATACTCATATGATGTGGCTTCTTCAGACAGGATATTCGAGCCTTTACCATCCTCTGGAATGTTTTCAGTAAGCGGTTCTGCCGTTTCGATCAACATATCCTTTGTTGAGCTCAGGTATACAGTTAAGTTTCAACAATCGGGTCTCCCTCAGGGCACGGAATGGTATCTTAACCTTAGCGACGGCATAAAATTTACATCTGTTTCTGGTTCAATTGAATTTTCAGAACCAAACGGAACCTATTTCTATACAGTCGCAACATCAAACAAGATGTACCAGCCTTCGGTTCATTCAGGATATATTTCTGTCAACGGCGGGCCATTGGAACTGAATGTGCATTTTCAGAAAGTTACCTACGCTGCTAATTTTCTTGAGACTGGCCTTCCAGACGGCGTGAACTGGTACGTCAACATAAGTGGAGCACCGTCATCAGGGGGTATTATATCTTCATCATATGAGGTAAACCTGTCAAATGGCACCTATTCATATGAAATTGCAACTTCAAACAAAATTTATGCGCCACTTCATCCGTCGGGGATAATTGTGGTCAATGGATCTGAGGTGTCGAATGCCATTGCATTTTATGAAATAAGGTACAATGTAACATTTTACTCATCAGGTTTGCCTGCCGGAACAGCATGGTATGTAAACATGACCCAGGGCGTAAGTTCGGGCGCAATATCAGGCAACATTTATTCCTTTGATCTGCCAAATGGAACATACGGCTTCAATATAGCTTCATCTGATTCTGAGTATATGCCTTCATTTTCTTCCGGATCATTTGTGGTTAACGGCCATTCAGACATGGAAAAGGTACGCTTTGAAATGGTAAATTACAGTGTAACCATACATGTGATGAACCTTACAAGGGGTATAACATGGTCAATATATGTTAATGGTGTTCAAAATGTAGCAGGCATCCATTCAGCGAGTTATTCCCTATTGCTTCCAAATGGGACTTACTCATTAATCTTAAGGGCATCAAGTCCGGATTATCTGCCCATAAATATGGCAGTCAAAATTCATGGCACGGATGTGTCATTCAATGTGACATTTAAACCGGTCCTGTTTAACATTACCTTCACCATAGTATACCCATCCAATGTTGAAAGCTGGGTACTTAATATATCTGGCAACAGCTACCACATCATTGGCAATTCCACAGTTATTCCATTGCAGAACGGGAGCTATCACTTTCTCATAGCAGGCATCCCTGGCGCTGATTTATACTCATCGCAGATAGAAGTGTCCGGGAGGAACTTAACAGTCAAAGTAATCCTGACTGAACACACTTGTCCGGTAGTATTCAGAACAGACCTCAAAGCTGGGGAACAGTGGCAAATATATCTCTCGGATGGACAGAATTTTTCCACAGGCAGCAAATCCATATATGTGTACCTGCCTGATGGGCATTACGGGTATGTTGCTGTAGCCAATGGTTTTTATAATTTGACAGGGTCATTTAATGTTACTGCCCATGGGCTTAAAATAAAGCTCCATTTTACACGAATAGAAGAGAAGGTAATTTTTCAGGAGCACGGCCTGAAACTCGGAACAGAGTGGGAAATAAGTTTGAACGGGTATGGTAATTTAACTTCTCATGGGAAATTCATAATTCTGAGGCTCCCTGGTGGCAAGTATGGATTTACTGTTGATAACGTGGCAGGATACAGTGCTGTGTATGGCGGGGAATTCAATGTGGATAGCCATGGCGTGCGCATTAATATTAAATTCATCCCGTTAACTTCTACCAAATATGATGTTTCATTTATCGCATTTGCTCCGCCTGAAACAGGTTTACAGATACTGGTAAACAATTTCACTGTCAAAGAAAATACTATTAACCTTTCAAATGGCAATTATAATCTTACAGTGGTTGCATTTGCCGGGAAGCTCACAATGATTGAAACCATTGAGCTATACATAAACAATCAGGCCGAGAATGTTTTCATAGTTATTACTCCAGTTATAATGTGGTTAATTGAAATGCCCAATTTGTCTGGATCCTCCATTACTCTTTAATTTTCTCAGAACCCTTCCGTGCAGGTAAATCAAACGCCATTCTGCTGTCCTGTGAATGAATTCAGTCAATATTAAATCAGATGATAGAAGCAAAAATGCATTATCATTTCAGGAAATCGGAATAATCCATTGTGAAAAAAGGATTATTGCACACCCAAGACATTTGTCAGGATGACGGAAAATATGAACAAATAAGCAATTATGGTGAAAGCGAATGAAGTCCTGTATATTGTGGATTTCTTTCTCAGTTGAGGCATTATTATGCCTATTGCCAAGAAGAGTGCAAGAAGCGTTGCATATATTAGGATCCTTCCGTACAGATCATATGTGCCTAACCATGACATGGAAGGAGCCAGGAGTGAAAGTGTAAATATTATGGCAATTCCTGCCTCCACTGCCAGTATCATTTTTCTGAATGTCCCAAAAATAAAATATATAAGGGAAACCACAGCCTCAAAGATAGATACGGAGAGAACAACCGCCACCAGTATATCCCCTGTCGCTCCAAGATGCGGCAAAAATATGTGAATATCACGATATGGCGTTATGAGAAAAAGGATTCCAGCCCATATGATTACCGAGAAAAAAATTCTGTATATGTCAGTGAATGCTCCGCTGTATATGGAATCCCTATTGCCGGAAACATGAGTGCTCATTTTCCATAGATCAGGACGAAATGCCCCGCATGCATATAAATAAAGAAGTGAAACAAAATCTGGAAAGCCTGGCGGCCGATTACCAAATAATACGCTCATTCCTGGCCCTGAAGGTGGCGATAATTTGAATTTCTCATGCAATACATGTCTGTCTGCATAAAATGGCGATTTGAATTCCGATTCGCCAATCTTGCTGTTTCTTCTCAGAATTTGTCCAATGTACTGTTTTTGCCGGAATGTGCGTCCCAGATAAAGAAATACTGAAATGGCTACGGCTGTGGACACTATGTACTGTGGTATAAAACTCAGAAAATTTTGAAAATAATATACGGCCATTTCTCCTTTCCATCAGTAAAATATCCCATATTCATCTGTGGTGGATAGATGATAGCTTGAACCGACGTATGAAGTTCCCTCATTACCAACGTAATATGGTAGGGCAAAGCTCAAAGATATCAGGCTGCTTTCTGCACTGTTGTTCATGACTATTTTTTCTCCTATGGATATATATTGATCTGCCTTTATCATCACTGTATAATTCTGAAATGAAGAAATTTTGCCGCTGCTAAATGACAAATTCAGAAGAGTATGGTATGCAGAATCCTCAGAAATAGCGTACATCACAACCTGTGACACTTGATCCCCCACCGAATAGCTCACTGCCCTTGCAGAAAGATTTATGGAATATGCTGCACCATCAGAAAAGTATGCCAGTTTGCTAGCATTAACCACTGTGGCCTGGTTTGAGGTGAAACTTACCTGGTAAGAACTGTTGTAAGCGTTCATGGAATTGCTGCTTATGTCATTATTACTTCCCGCAATTAGCATTATGGCTGGATGAATGGCCACAACATTCATATCATATTGGTTATCAACAGCAACAGCTGCATATGACACAGAAGCCATGGCCACAAGCATCACGCAGGTTGCAATCAGCATTGAGAATTTCAATCTCCCAGCCTTCATGATATATTTACCTCACTCCTGCTGCATCTCAAGGCTGAATTTTGCACTGGATATGGAACTAACCTCCACGGAAATGTACAGAGCATCTCCAGGTGCTGTAAGATGAATTGGGCCATTTGTCAAACCCATGGGGGTGCCGCTCACACTTTTTCCGTTGAAGGACATAAGGCTGCTGCTATAGAAAAGCTGAACTCCAGATGGTATTGTCCCGTTTATCCATAAAAACAATGGGGCATCGCTGGAACTGCCATTGTAAATTGCGAGAACGTTCGTCATAACAACATAACCACTTCCAGGAATCGTGGATATGTAAACTGTGGAGTTTGTATATTTTGCGTTATTTCCTGTAATTCCTATGTATCCTGAGGAATTTGCCATGGCGTAGCCAGGCCCTTCAGTGAGATACACAGCATTAGGGTGAACAGGGGATACTTCAACAGTCACATTGTTATTCACCACAACTGCTGCGGTTGTAATGACGGGGAGAAGCATTGCAAGTACAAGCGCTATGGCAATCATGACGTTTCTCTTCACGCTCATTTAATAGTTAGGTCATATATAAATCTCATTCAAAAAAATTTTAAAGATTCTATTTGTCAATGATGACCTGCATATTCCCAATAATATCCTGGATCAATTGTATGCGCAGCAATTCTTCTGGCTAGGAGGGAATGTAATGGAATTGCACCCACCTTGTGATTTGTGTTACCCTATCTTATGGACATGACAAGGATTGGTTGGATAGATTCAGCAATGAATGATACTGACATTCATTGTATATAAATATGTATGAATGAATGATAGAGAAAGTTTGTAGTCCTGTCAGTCCATGCAATGCAATGCAACGTAAACTTTTAACAGCAATAGTCCTGATTGTGTCAATTGTAATGGTGGTAAGCGCCGTTGGAATGGCAATAACCTATAACGGCCACCAGCCTGTGCCAACTTCTGCAGGCGGTAACGGAAGCACAACCAGTAACCCACACTCGGCTCCGTCCGCGCCAATCAGCCCAGTGCCCTCTTCAAGCCAGTCGCAGGTTGTTTCTCATGAAAAGGTAAATAATGTGAACAAGCTCCTTTTCTTGCCAAATGCGCATCCTAACTTTAAATATCAGGGCGGCACCGTCACTCCACTGTACGGTTTCGCTCCTGCACCCATGGGCCTTGGATTCTTTGGGCTGCAGAATGAAAGCGGAACCCTGGTTGGCCATAACTATTATACAAACAGCTTTCAGGCCACCCTCAGGATACAGAACCTGAGTGTCTATAATCTTGGCAATGATGGCCCAAGCTCTCTTACTTTCCAGCTCAACACGGTCATGGCGAATACCACTCTGTTTGGGGTTGCAAATTATTCCTTCTGGACTCAAAACGTTGTGGTTTATTCAACAAGGACCCACGTGATCAGCTTTGAAGACAATATATGGAACTTTTCATCTCCAACAGCAGTAATGACCAGCAATGCGATTCTGAACTCAACTGGGCAGGTTTATCCCTACCCTGGAGTCCACATAGCCATAGGGCCGTCATACAGCCTTCCAACTCCCTTTGTGGTCCATCTTTATCTAAACACGTCGCTGGTCAATGGCAATGATGCAGTTTACTTCAACTACTCGATTCCAACCATTGGAGTCAGCGGAACTTACGATCGTGTTACATTCAATTCTACACCGGGTCAGTCTTCGCCTTCGAACAGCGGTCCCGGTCCTAATCCACCTGCTGGTCCATCTCACCAGTATCAGGCAAGGGTTTCAGATTTCCTTGTGAGTGGAACACAGCCTGCACCCAATGGCCTCCTATATGACGGAGAGATAATGCTAGGTGGCCCCGGTGGCGGAAGCACAACAAATGTAATGAATATCCAGGGCACAATGAGCCTGAAATATATTCCACAGGCAAATCCAAATGCAGAAACACCCAAACCCCCATTCCAGCAAAATCAGCAGTATAATGTGAACACAGCTTATGTTTCTGTGCCATCGGCGTATGATTTTGGAACCGATACAGGAGAAACATCGGTGGGAATGGCTGTAGCATGGAATTCAGCCCATCAGGCAATTCTAACACCAGGCCCGTCCCTTCTGTATGGAATGTGGAACATCAGCGGCCAGAGCCAGATGGAAGAATTCTCTGGTAATGTGGCGCCAAGCAATGCATTCCTATTCGTCAGTCCTGGGAACTCCATGAGCAACAATTACAACGGATATGTGCCGCTTACTCAGTCCGGCAATTACAATTTCTGGCTTCCAATGGGAACGTACAGTGCGGAGGCTCTAATGAGCTATCATAATCCAATTGTCAGTATACTATCACCTGGAGAAAACTTTGTGCTCTCCAGCAATCCTGCAACCGGCATTTACACTCCTCTTTACGCCGAAAACAATGCACAGCTTGCAAATATCTCCACGTCAGGGGACGGCACAGTAGGCAATCCCTATATGGCATTTAACCAGGAATACACATCTATGAGCCCCCTATTTGGGCAGCTCAATGACTTCGCATTCCCGCAGTTTGAGGCTGTTATGATTTTGAACACCAACCAGTATATTGCCTTTAGCGGCATGCCGTCATTCCCAATCATATATTCAGATGCATACCAGCTGTATTCGGTCTTCTATACTGGCGTAGCAGACAATTTCCTGGGATACTGGTTCTACAACACATCAAATGTTGTGCTTGAGAACAGCACGTCCATAACAGGATGGTATACATACAACCAGGGTGGATTCCCAGAGGCAAATGTTGTATTCTGGAACAGCAGCGGAGGAGTTCTCAACAATGATTTTCTATCCATGGATTCCTCACTGCTGCTTTACAACAGCCAGGTTGAGGTATGGGGAAACTACTTCAATAACAGCATGCTTCTCAGCAATCCAGATTTCAGGGCAGCATGGAATATCTGGGGTGATCCCGTTGGCATTTCAATATTTGGCAATGGTAGTGCAGTTGTGAATAATTTCTTCTCGGTTGTAGTTCCTGCGCAGAGCCCAGACTACAGTATCTACACAGGGAACACTGCCAGCTACTACAACAGCTGGAATCTGACCAACGAGGTGAGCTCATCCACTCCGGAATACCTTTACACGGTTGACGGCGTTGGTTACTTCCCACTGTCAGGCAGTATTGTTGGCGGACCCTATTATGGAGGGAACTACTGGTACAATTTCAATGTGGTCATTCCATACAATGACAACGGGCTCATAGCTAATGGAGGCGACTACCTTCCTCTCAACGTAATAGATGTTCCTCCGGCAAACTCCGTTGAATTGCCCGGAAACACTCCTTACGTAATGACAGATCCGGCGTTCCAGCCATATCTTCTCAATGTTGGAGAGGCTAGCGCCTCAGCGCCAATGAGTGTGGTTATTTACCTGAACATGACTAACCTCACAGAGCTTCAGACATTTGATTCTGCGGTGAATTCACCTCTGTCGCCGTACTTCCACCAGTTCATGACACCCCAGCAATTCATGAATTCATATTATCCCAATCAGGCAACCATCAATGCAGTGGAATCATATTATTCATCGCTGGGACTCAAGGTCTGGAATTATGCGTATGCTCCGCTTGCCATAGTGGTATCCGGCACTGTGGGGGAAATAGAATCTGCATTCGGCGTCATTGAGTTCAATTACTACTTCACTTATCCAGGGGCCTACCCGTCAGAATTCATGACCAATACGGCAAATCCATACATACCGGCACAGTTCAATGGTGAAATACTGCATGTATATGGCCTCAGCTACTCAACAGGCGTTCTTCTGGGCGGAGTTAACCAGCAGCAGGTCAAAACGGGCCTTTCGGGAGTCACCGCTGCAAAGGATAGACATGCCAGCAATTCTGCACTGACGCCAGCTAATCTTGAAAACTACTACAACGTTACCACACTGCATAATTATGGATTCACTGGCAGTGGAATCAGCATAGGCATACTTGGAGTAGGAGAAGCAGTGAATATGAGCAGTGTAAGTGAGTTCTGGAACACATACGGAATACCAAATCCCACCGTGCACCTCATAAACCTCACAAGCAATGGATTAAATCCCTACGGCGAAGGATTTGAGGCAGATCTTGATGTTGAATGGTCAGGCGCCATGGCACCGAATGCAACCATATATGACGTTATGGTTCCATTCAACATAACGGGAATAGGAGATAATGCAATCAATCTGGAACTTTACTATTTCCTGAATGTTATACATCCGAATGTGATCTCAGGAAGCTGGGCAGAACTTCAGTTCCATCATGACAGTGGCTTCGCTGCAATATACACCCAGATTGGAATGCAGGCAGTAGCTGAAGGAACAACAATATTCCTTGGATCCGCTGACAGCCACAGCTCACTTTACCTCACAGTAATGGCATCGCCATACATCGTTTCAGTTGGTGGAGTTTATACTCAACTGAGCAGAACCGGTGCAATAGTCAATGAAAGCGGCTGGTACCAGCCAGAATACCAGTGGTATGGAGGACCAGTTGGATCCGGTGGAGGAAACAGCCTGTTCTTCTCAAGGCCACTCTATCAATCGGCTGAAAGGATCATTGTCCCATCCATGTACACAAACAGGGCACAGCCTGATATATCAATGCCTTCAACAGACCTGATTACTACGGTTCATGGAGGGTTTTACACAGCTGGTGGAACAAGTTACGCCACACCAATCTCAGCGGGAATTTTCGCTGACATTGCCCAGTACCTGAATGAAAGCGGAACGCCCGGTGGAGGATATATGGGATGGGTTCAGCCTGTGCTTTATGGATTGGGCTATGGATCGCTGTTCGGAGCCCCGGCATTCCATCAGGTTAACTATGTTGAGCCTTACCCTGGAGAAACTGGAAGCGGATACCTTGGCCAGGGATGGAACGATTTCGCAGGAATTGGCACCTTAAGCGCATTGAACCTGACCATTGACATATCAGCATATTATGCTGCTGGGGAACTCCTGTCCCGTGGCCTCTAATTTTTTTTTAACTTTTTTCATATTTTTTTCCCATATTATTATGAAAGATCATTTTGCTGTGGAGATCAAAGGCACCAGCACATTAACCTACATACTACTCTTATATATCGCCTTGAACATTTAAAATAATGTTAAGCAGTTCCAACCAGTCCCGCACTGAACATCCAGTTTCAAGTTCACTGCAGGCCGCAATGAACATTATTCCATTTCTGGCTGTTGCGCTTTCCCTCTTCTACTGGATGCCCATAATCTGGCTGAAGTATCTTACCCTGCATGATTACGTTTTCGATCTTGGCGTCTTCTACGGTTCCTTGCATTCAATATTTTACACACATTCAGGCACAGTGCTGTATCAATATGCAGCCGGATCCACACTCAGAATAATTCTGTCACCGCTTTCTATGCTGAACAGTTTCATTATCCTCCTGTATATACAGCTTGTACTTGTTCTGGGGTCTGCCATTACTGTATATTTAATTTCAAGAAGAATTTTCAGGAACCCAATCGGGCCAGTTCTTATGTCGGTGGCATATCCTCTCTACTTTCCTGTTAATGGATCAATATTTTTTGATGTGCATGCCCAGACCTTTTTCCTGCCATTCATGCTCCTGGCTTATTATCTTGAAATCTCCGGCAGGTACAAACTATCATTTGCCTTTTTCATTCTTGCCGGCCTTACAAGATTCCCCATAATAGGGATTGTTGTCCTGTATTCCATGGCAGATTTCATATACAGCTTCAGGACAGGATACCACAGCCAGGACAGAACCTTAATGCGCACACGGATGAGGTTTGATATGGCCCTGTTCATGGCTGCATTCATAATCACTGTGTTGCAGTATTATTCCAATACCTATGTCCTTGGCATATCATCCATGGGAAACATTCACTATGTTGCGGGCTCATCATTTCTGGGTGGATCCCTTGGAACAGACCTAATAACCGTTCTAATATTCTCGGCTCCTCTTCTTCTTCTGCCCCTGTATTACTCTGAGTTCTCTCTTATACTGTGGGCGCTTTTTGCGTTTTCATTCTACACAAATTATTCAGGGTACCTCTATCCGTCCGTGTTCACCGATCAGTACTCCGCGCTGTTTGTGCCCCTGATTTTCATCAGTGTTTTTGCAGGTCTGGCGGCAAGGAAGGATCGTGATTACGGCCAGTCCCGGGCGAAGATTTTGCAATGGAAGGATGACGCACGCTTAAGAACAGCCATAAAGATATTTGTTGCCATAGCAGTATTTGCTGTACTGTTTCAGCCATACAGCCCTCTGGCGACGCATACTGACGGATCATTCAACATTGCCAACTACACGGCGGCAGGGCCGGTGTCGGAACCACAGCTTCAGCAGGTGATCGATCTCATGCCTGCCAGTGCAACAGGCATAGCGTTTGGAGGTGACATGCCAGAGGTAATGGTGCATTCCCCCAATGTGAACGGCACACTGGTATCAGACACAATTAACGGATATCCACTTTCGTGGACACCACAATATCTGGCTGCAACGGATTCGATTCAATATATTTCAGGATTGCCGACTGACCTTGGAATAGCTCCAGCAGTTAACGGCTACAATCAGTATCAGCTGACGCAGAATGCCATGGAATCAGGCGCATTTGGCATAGTTGCCGAATACCATGGCGCTTACCTGCTTGAGCGCGGGTATCATGGTTCGTCGGAGCTGTTCAGCCCCCTCCATTATTCCACGGTATCGTACAGGCAGATGTTTCCACTGAATTCATCGGAAGTCCTTGATGGAGGGCTGGAAATATCAAACGCCAGCAATGTGACGGTCATACCTTCAACGTCTTTTCTCTTCTATCCCGGTATGTACAGCCTTCAGTTGAATCTTTCCAGCGTATCCCTCAATGGTTCTGCCGTTTTCCAGATCAGGCTTTCTGCCTCTGATGTTTCCGGCAACATTGTTCTGGCTTCTCCGCAGATCAGCAACGGCCAGAACCTGGTAACCGTGAACTTCACCCTTGATAATTTTTATGTGAATTCAGAAGTTTTCATTACCGGCATGAATTTCCAGGGATCAGTAATGCTGCAGTCCATGAGCATTCAGGAAATGGAGGTATGAGGAATGTGATGTTAAGCGCTCGCCTGGACATGCCTGTACAGCTATGCGCCATTGTGGATCGAATAATTTTAAAGCAAACTTTGCATGAGGTAGGGAATGACTGAACTTGCCTCATCCAGATCCCTTGGGCTGGATGCAATTTTCCAGTACACCGGTTCCGGTGTTCAGTTATTTTCTGGCGCAATTTTTTACATAATAATTGTCAGAATGTTCAGCACCACAGCAGTTGGTGCCATAGCACTGTTCCTCGCCATAGTGGGGCTCTTCAACATTATCTTTTCCTTCGGCCTCGGTACGGCAGCTCAGCATTTCACCTCCTACAGCCTGGGCATTGGAGATTATGCTGCAGTAAGGAAGACCATTAGGAAGATGATAGGCTTTGGTTTTCTTCTCTCTTTGGTGGGCTTTGCTATCCTGCTCATTTCTGCAGGTGGAATATCCATAATCTTTCTGCACAGCTCTTCTTATTCATCCCTTGTGCGGCTCCTGAGCGTAGCACTGCTCGGGAACATTCTTTTCGGCATACTTAATGGTGCTCTGCTGGGCCTTCAGAATTTCAGGCTCTCTGCAATCATCAACATAGTCATATGGGTGTTCTATTACTTCGGGTCAATCGCCCTGGCTC
>JAJZAW010000032.1 GCA_021799185.1 Thermoplasmata archaeon | reverse complement strand
AAGGTCAACGGAAAAGTGCCGGATGGCGTTGTTGACACAGGCGCCTCAAGAATAATAGTTGAGATTGAGGTTTCAGATCTCTCCAATTTTTCCAGAATCGAAGAAAAGATAAGAAATTATGGCGGCTATAACACGCTCCTTATCCTTCCGCCAGACAATGCAATGAAGCTATTCACTCAGATTCTGGAAAAAGTTTCCGGGCAGCTTGAAACGGGCAGCGTGGATATTCTGATGTCCCTGCGTCATGTATCAATAGCTGAATATTCCGGAGGGTTCAGGTTTCTTGCAGCCGGCCGGCTGAGGCAGATGCGATTGTCCCATCTTGAAAGCGGCACATTCATGGCAACAATGCGGGAGCTGGGGATGCAGGAAATCAGGGAGTTTCTGCTTTCAAAGCTAATGTCTGGAAATTACAGGGGGCTGGAATCTGACCTTTCCAACCGTTTCGGAACTGATAACGCCAGGAGTGCTATTTCGATGTTGCTGAGCAATGGCAAGCCAGATATCATGAAAATAATGGGTGTAGGGGCATGATTCTGGAACTGGACAGCTTCAGCAGCATCCCTTTAAATTCCATACCGTTCATACCGGTGATACCTCAAGGCATTAAGGCTTCCTCAATAAGCCTTAGACTGGATGGTGAAAAGTGGCCCACACTGAGGTACTTCATAGATTACAACGGGCACAAGATCAGGATAAAGGAATTCTTCATGGACTGGTTTTTCACCGGTTTCCCAAAATCACTGATGAGCAGCTTCGTCAATGCCTATTCGGATGTATCCCTTTCACTGGCAAATGGGATGCACATTTACTCAGGAAGGAATTACAGGAACAGAGATTCCGCCTCGGTCTATTACCATGGCACCACGGTTGAAGCAGAATCCCTCCAAAGTATGAATCATGGAGAGTTTGTGGCTCTCTTTACAGACAGTATGGCACCACTGGATGAAGGCTTCGGCTATGTGAACGGCCTCCGATTCCACGAAAGATCTTTTTTTGCCTCTGGCCACCAGGGGCAGTGGTTTGAAGACCAGAGAATAGCGAGGCTTGCATGGCATCACGGGACCTCGCAACCCTTAGTTCTGCCGGATGGAGAAACGCTGGATTCATCCAGTTTTGGTATTATGGGCGGGAAAAGCGGAAATCACTGCATTGCAGTATTTCAGCAGAATTCATTTGATGGCGTAATCTGGCTTGAATCGGTTCCAGCGGGCAGCAAAATTCCACATGCCTATTATGAACTTAGAAACGGACATGGCATCTTTAATGAGTTCCCTGACTTTTCAGGCAGTTGCCACGCAATGCTAATGGAACCAGATGGTCCACAGGTTGCGCAGTTTGTGCATGATGGACGGATAATCACTGCAGCTTTCAATTCCGGCATCCACTACAGGATGCTTTCAGGAATTGAGGAATTAATGCGACCTCTGGTCAATGCCGCTGATGGATTCTGCTGATCCGCATTCACACTTTTCACTAACGGTATTGAATTATTCAGGATTTTTCCAGATCTATTCTGGAATGATGAATTCAATCTATGCCTTGGTTCAGCCGTCTTGTTAAAGGCATAAACTATTTCATTGGTCTGCAGGAACAGTACAAATTTAAAAAGTAATCCTCACAATTTGTAAGAAATATGGCCAAAAAATAAAAATGATTTCAAAAGATAAAATACTTCATTGCTTTTTTTCCAGGATTTTGCCCAGCTTTTCGTATATTTTGCTGAGTCGTGTCCTGTAAGGTTCTATTTCAGAGCCTATATCTCCGAAGTAGGTTATGTATGCATCCATTTCCTGCATCATGTCTTCAATGGATGATGGGCCTGCAAAGGGCGAGAAGTTTTTCCAGACATCCCTCCTCACTGTAACCTCATCCCGGCCCTGTTCTGTTATCTGATATCTGCCGTCTTCGCTTCTGGCAATGTATCCATCCTCTTCCATTTTTGAAAGCAGTGGATATATTGAACCAGGGCTTGGCTTCCACCACCCCATGGTTCTCCTGCCCATCTCTTCCATTATCTCGGAACCCCTCATGGGTTTCTCGTAGACAAGATTAAGGACAAATGTCCTGAGACCTCCAAACATTCCGCGCCCTCTCATTCCCGATGGCCTGTCGTATTCGCCCATCATGTGTCTTCTGTTATGCATTTCTCCGTGCATTTTATCACCGATCGTATATCGCTTACCGATATTTATACATATCGAATAACGATATTACAAAATGTGAGATCAAAAAGGCTTCAAATATACATGTGTCAAGCTCACCAGCCGCCATTATCACAAGCACAAAGCCCATAAAGAAAAGGGTAACAGCAATCCAGCTGGAAATCTGATGAGGACCAATTTGTGAATTAAGCGCTGGAAATATGCCATAGAATATGAAGACTGGCACAGAAATTATGAGCATAATTGCACCTGCTACGAGCCTTGCCATTGCCATTTTTCTCTTCACAATCTCTGTGATCCATTTCTTATTGCCATGACCACTTGATGACATTGAACTCATATTCATGACGCCCGGTCCTGGAATCTTAACTCCATGTAGCTAATGGGGATGTTTGGTTCATCATGAAGCCGATAATTGAATGACATAATGGGATAATTGCTGGTTGATGTTGTTGCTGCGAGGATCTGAGATAACGTCACAGGATTTCCTGAAGTATCGGCAAAGATCGCCTTGGGGCATGTGCTATCCACAGGCTCATTTCGGCTCTTGGGAACAAAAAAATCTCTTCACTGAAATCCCGCCTACGAGACGTGCACCAATGGATGCTGCAGCACCCTTAAGGAATGTTCTGCGCGTCTGATTTACATTATTTCGACATGTATCGCTTTTTTCATTCATTTTCTTCTCCCGTCAGGGAAATGTTAAGAAAATAATCATAGAAAATATTCACGCATAGCATAAGGTATCAGGAATGTAAATGTATGCCACTGGGAAAGCTTTAATATTTATGATAACCCCAGATTTCAGGAAAACAATATACCGGACACACCGGGATCGGACCAGATGTCCTGACAGGTACCCCCTGCTTCCTCTCGATCCCGCACCCCTTCAGCATCAAGAGTCCAGGATACCGTTGCTCCCTTCCGGTCCTGGCGGATTCTCCTGGCAAATCGGGATCTGCAGTTCCTTCGATCTGCAATTCCCGAACCTTCGATCCGAAGGGACAGAACGTCATTGATTCCACAGGGCCTGCCAGAAGTCTGGTTGCCCTTTCCCGGCCGTCGCCCCCGCATATAGGCCTCGGGTAACAGGAAGTGTCTGGCTTCCCGGCCAAGTCCGGCTTATTGCAATTGGTAATGGATTATAAAATGTTTCCATGAGACATGCACAGGATGTGCATGACCTTAATACATTGTTAATCAAACATGTGCCAGGATCATTCTATTTTAATTGTGCCAGTTCCCCGTACACCCTGTTGATCTCGTCCATAAGCTCCTTTCGGCCACTTACGGCGGAAGCCAGGTAATATGAACCGCCCATTCCAGCTCCTTCCCTTACGTGCCCTTCATCATATTTGCGGAGCC
This sequence comes from Thermoplasmata archaeon, assembly GCA_021799185.1. Lineage (GTDB taxonomy): Archaea > Thermoplasmatota > Thermoplasmata > Thermoplasmatales > Thermoplasmataceae > UBA509. The sequence goes on along the minus strand of JAJZAW010000032.1, from coordinate 12,307 downwards.
CCTCGAAGGGAGAATCGTGAAATGATATATCCACCCTGACAAGCTTCTGATCCCTTACGAGCTTTCGCATGGTATCCGGCCTGTGATCAATAACCCAGCCTGTTGTGATAACTTCACGTGCGCCCGCAGGATTGTTTATGATCCTGTCCAGATCAAAGACTGTGGCCATCTGTGTCCCGCCACAGTAATGTATCCGGCTCCCTGAAGCTCCCCTGCTCAACCCCAGTGACAGTGCCATCATGTAGTCTCCGTATCTTTTAAGCGCATCCAGAGGGTTCATCTTTCTTTGTTCCTTTCCATTGGTGAGTTTATGCCACAAATCCTCCTTTATGCTGTCAGAACCCTGCAGAATGCTGCTGCTGGTTTCCACACTGTATCCCATTGCCCTTAGAACAAGATACGCGGTCGTGGTGCCGCCTGGGACAGATTCCGCCACATATATGTCGCTGAAGGATTTTGCCAGGAATTTTCCAATTTCTATGCCAGTTTTGATAGCCTTATCCAGTTGAGGCAGGGCATCCCCCTTCGTGGGGTCATCTGCTGGCTGCAGTCCCGTTTCCAGATAAACTGATAACGGTTTTCTGGACAGGCCCGCATTGATCACAAGGGGCCACATTGATGCAATGTTAAGGCAGGCACGGGTAACGATTGAGGGAGTGGGAATGCCATCCGGCGTCATTGGAGGTTCATTCACGCTCAGCGGTTTGCCCGCGCTCACAATTTCGGCATCCACAGCAGGCGTCAAAAACGAGAGTTCAGGCGTTGATCCCGCGGCGGTTATTCCAGGAATCTTTGAAACGGCTGCACTTCCTGCCAGAAGGAGAAATATTTTACGTTCCTGAGTTTCTTGCATGGGTTGAAATCATAGGACTGTATAAATGAATATCATCAATGGAACAACAAGCACCACGACTGATAAATATGAAGCTAAATTGAATATTGACAGTGCATGTTTCAGGTCATTTACTCCCGGGTCTCTGAAATCGGGATTGAAAATATACTCCCCTTTCTTCTCAAGCCTAACTCCCAGGCAGTTTGACATGGAACCCATGGGCCAGCCTGCATTTGTGCTGTCAGTTACTGCCGCGGTTGACAGGATATTATATGAAGCGGGCCTTATTCGCATTGCTGATGCGGCAGAATAAAAAAACATGGCACTCATCCTGGCAGGGATGTAGTTCAGAATGGTGTCAAGAATTGCAGCTGCCTTCCCGAATGCAAAGTTCCTTGAATCCTTGTAAGCAATATTTGAGTCAAATGTGTTTGCTATCCTGAAAAATATAGCTCCTAGAAGACCAAAAATCGAGAAATAGAAAAGCGGGGAGAGCACACCATCAACAAATCCCTCAGCCACTGTCTCTATTGCAGCTGAGCACAATGGCCCTGAACCCATTTCCGAAGTATCTCTCCGCACAACCATTGACAGGTGCTTCCTTGCCGATGCCAGATCACCTGATTCAAGTGCTGAAATTATCGGTTTTACGTGGCGATTCATGCCCCTGATTGAAAATGTGGATTTCAGGAAAAATACTGCCACTACTGCCTGAATCAGTATTAGAGGGGAAAGAAAATAAATTGCCGCATACAGGGGAATTATGAATAAAGCCTCGATAGTGGCCACAAACAGCAGCCCTCCTATGAAACCACCAATCCTCCGGAAGGCACCATCAAGTCTTCCTATGGCCGACCCCATCCAGACAACAGGATGAATTGCAGCCGGATATTCACCAGCTATCCTGTCAACCAATAGCGATGCAACAACGACAGAAATGGCCAGGATAAGGCTGTAAAAACCTGATTCAGCCATGAATAGCCCCGCCGGACTTCATGAAATCTGCAATGGATTCCATCAGTACCATGTTGTATTCGTGCCTCTTCACGGCTGTCCTGAAAAATTTCCCTTTGCCATGAATATCAGAAAGTGCCTTGACAAGAATTTTCCTTGAATTTAGATATGATTCCAGCAGATGTTCATCAATTCCATCCGGTATCCTCACAACAAAGTAATTTGCACGGGGATCGCCTTCTACGGTAAAGCCAAGATCTGCCAGGGCAGAGATCATCCAGCGCCTCTCTACAGCGGTAGTTTCCGGCAGGCCATGAAACTGCGTGTAATTCATGGCGGATATGAATTCCAGCGCATCCTGCCCCACAGACCATGGCTCCATGACATTTGAGACCATGTCTGCATTTTCTTTGGTGCACACAATGAATCCAAGCCTGAGCGATGCAAGGCCGAACAGTTTTGTTAGGGAACGTCCTACGATAAGATTGGGATTTTCTGACGCTTCCCTGCAAGCCCGGTCCCTGTCATAATCAGAAGCAAAATCTGCAAAGGCTTCGTCCAGAAATACCGTAAAATTGCCTGTTTCAGCCGCCCATAGAATTTCCTGCATTTCTGGCCATGAAATTATGTTCCCTGCTGGATTGGAAGGGCTTGCCATGAAGACAGCATCGTAATCTGCTTTCTCTGGCATTTCCAGAATATCCTGGATGCTGCGTGCGTGGCTAACCTGGGTGGCCGACGCCGCACAGGCGGCCTCGTATTCAGTAAATGACGGATCAATTATAACGGCTTTCCGGAATCGCCCGGCCTGGCAGAACTTATATATCATATGGGTGAGCCCGGGTCCAAGAACAATATTCTCTGGCCTTATGCCAAGATATGTAGAGATGCCACCCATATAGGTTCTATGATCTGGATCAGGGTATGGGCGCAAAAGATTCAGGTTCCCAAGGATGCCATCCGGATAGAAAACAGGAAAATCATTGAGGTTAGAGCTGAAATCAAGCAGATCTGCCGCTGCCACATTCAGACGTCTGGCCGCTGACCAGATATTTCCACCGTGCTCCAGATTCTTTTTCATTTCCGACTCTCCAGCAATCACCCATCCGCATAGTTATCCGGGATGCCACACCATCCATAATGGGGAAATGGTCGGGCAAAGTTTCAACCCCTGTGAATTTTCTGCAGGATTCCGATGATATGGGCGTTAACCCTTAAAGCGATAAGGGGAATCTGTTCATGTTTTTTATGGTGCAGAGGCGACAGAGCATTGTTGAATCCAAGGGCACCAGCCATGTGAATCATAAGTAACTGCATCCTTATCACGCCCAGAGTGCTTTCACTTTGATTATTCTATTCACCTTGAGCATGTTAACATGCATGCCCCGGAATTCTCCTGTTAATGTGGAATGAATAAATCTGCAGGGCAAATATTTAGATTCAGTCCCCACATATATCATGCGTGAGCAAAGGGTCCACAACATCCGGCATTCTCTGTGCCATATCGTTTTTCAGCATTATTCCTGCAGGATGCCAGAGTTTTGACAGGGCCACGCCCATGTGGTTCTTCGTTCCTGCCCTCATAAATGGTGCCGTTGCTTCAGCCGCCTATTTCATACTCTTCACAACAAGCGGCCCTATTCTGGCATCTGCCGGAGCAGTTGCAGCAATCCTTTTAATGTCAGGCTTCAACCATCTCGATGGTGTCCTGGATACGGGGGATGCCCTCATGTTCAGAGGAGACACCGAACGCAGAAAGGAGATACTTAAGGATCATTATCTGGGAGCTGGTGGATTTGGCTCAGCTTTTATCATATACCTTTTGTTCTTTGCGGTTCTTACAACCTTTACCAGAAATGCTGCGGTTGCAGCAATAATAATTTCAGAAGTCCTTACAAAGACCGCTTATATGATTGGGCTGAGGATTGGAAAGCCGCTGTTCCAGTACGGGCTTTTTGTAAGTTTTCAGAAACTTATGGCTTCGCAGGGGGCTGCCATATATGTTAACGTTCTGCTTCTCATCATTATTTCCCTGTTAACGTGGTGGATTTTTCTGCTAGGTATTATTGTGGCCATTCTTGTGTATGCATTCACCATTTTCAGGCTCGAAAGAACCTTTGCGGGCATTAACGGCGATATCCTGGGGTTTTCAGGGGAGATTGCCAGGGTTGTCTTCCTTATGGCATCTGCAATGCTGCCATATGTTTTCCTTCACATTTTTTCGGCAGTGTGAGCCAAAGCTTTGTAAAGTATAATGATCACAGAATCTGATGAAGATAAAGCCCTTAGATTATTGGCTTCGTGGATCACCAATGAATCGGTTCCACATGGCATACTGCATATTTGGCACCATAAGCCACTCGCTGGAAAATGGGTTCTATGAGATTGAGTAAGATCTCCGGAAAAAATGAAAAATGGGCTGTCCCTGAAATGGATACACCCGTTTGCCAGAAGAAAAATGATGCCATCCGGTCTCCCCTTGTGGGACTGGCGCCAGTTCAGCTCTTTCCGGGCTGTGCGCCGGTCACATCGATCCTCTTGATGACAAAAACGTCCATTATGATGTTTACAAAAACTGTAGCAGCACTCAGCAGCAATATTACCCTCAGGAGCACAAATGGAAGAAGGACATGCCCTGCCAGCGGCCCGAAGAACGAAGGATATGTTATGGCTATTGATGACGGAAATATGGCCTCAAACATAAAAGCAACAAGATCAAAGAATATTACAAAGATCTGAAGCCCTATTGTCCCCAGCGAAACAACATCATATGTGAGAAAACTAAGTATAACAGCAATGACCCCAAGGAGCACAACTGTTGGATTCTGTGGATAAAGGAGAGCATCAACAAAGAATGCGAACATTCCGGACCCCAGTGCCACAAGAATGACTCCTCTGGGGACCTTCCTGCTTATGTTTCTCAGCCAGAATGCGGATAGGCATATTATGGCAAGCGCCACCAGAACCATGAAGTCAGTTATATTCACGAGGAAATTCGGGTTTGTCAGGGAAAGTATTGCAATGAGCACAATTGTGAACACCCATGAAAGGCCCTTAAGGGATCTGGGGAAAAAGCCGTCCTCAACAAGCTCCCTCAGGTGCTTTGAGGCTGCGATGAATGCCGGCACAAAGGTTGTGACAGTTGCAAGAAGAAAGGCTACAAGGGTGTAAATCTGAAATTGCGGGTTGATATATGTACTGACAATGTATAGCGCAGGTATCTGGGCTGACTGCAACTTTCCGAGCGGCGGATGCACTGAGAACATGGTCAGGGCATCGAAGATCATTATGCAGGTTGCCAGTACAACCGTGGCGTACATTGACATTGGAATGTATCTGGACGCCGGGTAAGCCCTTCCCCTGTTGAAGAGCCTGGAAATTACAGGAACCCTGGATTCCTTGAGGCTTTCCTTACTCACGCTCTGTATTTCCTGAAAGCCGAAAAATAGTATGAACAGGTACCCTGTGTTCTCAATTATATCCAGGGGAAGATTTGCTGTTCTGGTGGACATGAGCCCAGAAACATTCCAGTTCCCGTGAATACCCAGAATTAAGCCCTGCGCAACTATTATGGCTATCATTATGGCAAGGAAGAGGATCTGTGCCCGGGCGATTGCCCTTATGAATTTTTTTTCAAAGAACGCATTGATGACGAACCAAATGGCAAACATGCCAACTATCGCGTATCCAAGGAACATGGCTGAAGCCTGAGAGAGGCCAACAGCTGGCGCTATAACCGGAAGCGTCTGGAAAGTGAAGGTGAAGAAGAATATTGCACAGAATGCGGCAAGTGATGTATTGGCAATCCAGAGTGAAAATCTTGCCAGAAAATATCTTACTGATTTTTCTCTTGTTGAGACCCTGACAAAGGTCGGGCCCCCAACAACGTCTATGCCGTTGGCAGATGAATAGCGGAACATATAGGAATATATACGTGCGATTCCAATGCTAAGGAGTCCGGCTATCACAAGGGAGATTACCGAAACAATGGCATACTGTTCAATGTTCACAGGAAGAATTATGAAGAGTGGGGACCCGATTGTGGCTCCAAGGCCAATGGCAAGGAGTGTAACGAATCCGTAAGTTGGGTTAGGCTGCGTCCTTGATCTTGGGCGTGAAAACCTGACCCTGACGGATTCCGGGAGTATGGTCACCAGGGTAACGCCAGATATCAGGGCAGCCAGCGTTGCAAATATTTCAACCGTTCCTGAAAAGAGTGCTGCCTGCCCTGCGAAGTAGCTTTTAACAGATTCATAAAGTATTGCGCCTGAAACAAGGATGAATATCATTCCTATTACAACAGTAATGACCTTGAATGTGATCACAGATGATCTGATGTAGGATGAAAGGGCTGTCAATTTGCCTCCGTTACCCTCATTCCGGCATTCCTTAGCGTCTCAGAGGCAGTTCTGAGAAGCTGCAGGGCCGAGAGGAGCATGACAACGCAAACCACGAAGTCGATCAGAACCACTATCCTATCCGCCACTGTGCTGACGCTGACAGCCTGGGTTGCCCTGTACAGATACCCCAGGAACACGCCAGGGTTCGCGTAGGCAAAGAATGCAGGCACTATGAATGAAAGGCTGAGAAAAATCAGGAGAGCAGCGAATGCAATTTCTCCTGCTGCAATCATTATGAGGCCCCTGACGCTGATTTTCTGTCTTGATATGATAAATTCCACAAAAGACCGGATCTCTGGATCAGGAGATTCAAATATTTCGCGACTCAGAATACCTGAGAAGGTGTTGCTTGTTCTGGTCAGAAGCATGGCTGACCTCATATCGAGCTTGAGCTTCTCAATATTCTTCCTGTAGCCCTCCGTAGTTTCTGTCTTCTTTTCAGCCACGTTATCGTCTTACTTATGTAAGGTCAGATAAATATTTGATCCTTCACATTGAAAAATCATAATAAATCTGAACCACTATAAGGATGAAAATGGAGAGCAGAAATATTCTAGAGGGCGCAAAACTCACAAGGCAGGTCCTCACTGAGTTGATCGATGCCGTTGTGAACTCGGACAGGGCAGCCGATTGCAGTGCAGAGCTTACTGATCTTCAGAAAAGAATGGAGGAGAGCATCCGCAGGGAGCGGGATATATATAATCAGATTGCCGCTGTGCTTGATGCATACGAAAAGGAAGAAGGCATGGATCAGTTCACAATTTATCGTGACAGCATTCTTGATCACACGCGCGCCAGCCTCCAGGGCTACGAGGAAAAGCTCATTCCAGCCCTCAAGGCGGATATTGATTCAAAGACGCAGGAAATGAACTCATACAGGGCTAAGAGCACAAAGGCAATTGAGGCGTTTCTGTCAAGGGAACCGCTGCCGCTCCTGGAATGGGAAATTCGCCTCAAATACGTGGATGGAGGCTACGAGGCGCGTTACATCTGCACCTCACAGCATGATCTGCAGTACGAGTTTCTTCTGAACTCATCAGAGGTCGAATTCCTCAAGTCAAAAATGGAGGTTGATACGCTTGTTAAGGGCATCAAGCTCCCTGCCAGGATCGGCAAGACATGGGTCAGCAAGGAACCTGTTATAGATTTTGAAAAACTTGACCACTACTATCTGTCTTCTGCCGTGCTTTCCCCAACAAACCTTGTACTTACATTCACAAATGATGAGACTGATTCTGCATACACATTCCATTCATCTGTATCTGAGGATTCACATTTCCTCGAGATTGAGTACAGGGATCAGATGCAGACAGTAAATATCACTTCACAGCCTGCCATGAACAGTGCAGTTAACAGGGGCGTACTCATATCGCTCATCAGCCAGATCCGTGTTGCAATGCTCTACCTCAGGGACCACAAACTTCGGTTGAGCCGCCTTGTGCTCAGGGAAATTGATATAATGGCCACAATGAAGGTCACAGATCTGTTCTACACTATTCTGGAGATACTTTCTCCACTGATCACCCAGGAGGTAACTGCAGCTCTGAATTCTGGCCAGGAGCCAGATGAACCGGATCAGGGAGGTATAACGCGCAATTTCATATATCAGAGGCTAACGCTGCTTGGGGACAGATCCAATACAGTGGCATCATTCATGGGCATCCCGGGCTTCATGGATACAATGTCCCGGAGCCCTTCATAGATGCCGCTGGAAAGATTTCTGGCAGGCTGGCATCATGCGGCTTTCTGCTCTTTATCATGCAATGCTTTTTTCAGGGCAGCCATATCCATGTAATATGCAACCGCGCCCAACTTTCTGGCTTCACTTGCGGCATAGGCACTCTGAAGCCCCTTCTGACAGTAAAATACATATGTCCTGCCCTTGCCAAATCTGTCAATAATCCCCCTGACCTCTCCTATGCGTGCGTGCAGTGACCCGGGATAATGCCATTCGTCAAACTTTTCGTGCCCCCTGAGGTCCACCACAACTGGATCTGATTCCATTTCCCTTACCTGAAGATCTGCATCCGGCATCCCCAGGAAGTAATGGTCTATCTCGCTGCCCCTTATGACCGTGTCACTTGATAGGAGATTTTCAACAAAGGGGAACATTGACATATCGTGATCAACCTGCTCCGCAGTCACTCCAATTATGGAATTTTTCGAGAACAGCGAACAGAATTCGCCCTTGCTTGCTTCTGGAAATGTGCCAATCCTCCTTGCAATATCGGTAATTTCATCCTTGTCCATTCCGGCAAGCGGCCTGTAAACCGGTATATCTATCCCCCGGTTTATGACCATGAGGTTCTCAGGAGTCTGGGAAGAGACCTGCCCAAGGGATTCGCCTGTAACCAGCCCGTAAGAACCTGATGATGCTGCTATTTTTTCAGCAACTGAATAGAGAATGCGCTTGAACGTGACGCTCGGGGCAATATATTCATCTTTTCCTGCCAGTTCCGCAACGATGCGCGATCCATCCATGATGTGGATCAGGGGATCGAATCCGTGGCTCCACCTTGACACAAGTCTCTTCATCACATGGAGAAAGTCTGCAGTATCAACGGGATGGGCAAGTGAAACAAAAACAAATTCAAGGGGAGAGCCACGCTTCATGGCCATCCAGGCCGCCACAGGTGAATCTATCCCTCCCGATACCAGCGCCACCAGTTTTCCTTCGGACCCTATGGGAAGCCCTCCGGGCCCTGGAATGGAAATGCTGAAGAAATAAGCTCTGTTATCGCGCAACTCTATGTTGACCTCGAGATCCGGATGCTCAAGATCGACACCGGCCGAGTATGGGAAAAGCGCATCACCAACAAGCTGATTCAGGTTGACCGAGGTGAAGTTCTGCCCGCCTGCCCTTCTGGTCCTGACGGCAAATTTCTTTCCTGCAAGTGATCCCGCATAGATCTTGACCGCCATATCCACTATTTCTGAAGGCCTGGAAAATACCATTTCAGTGACCTCTGAAAATGATTTAACTCCCATTGTACGGCCCAGAACATCCATGACAGCATGTGGATTTGAATATCCGTCAAGGAAAAGCCTTCCCCGCTCCCACCGGTAAGTGGCACTTTCACCTGCTGAGAGAAGCCCCTGAATTATGTTTCCCCGGAGCCGGTTTTCCATCATCCTTCTTGCGTGTGATCCCTTAAGCCCTATCTCAGAGTATCTGACTATGATCAATATTTCCCCATGGGACAGAGGAATAAAACATTATGCGGAATACAGCGCAAGACCATACTGGACCTGATTAAATGGGATCTACGAAAGTTCTACATGGGTCAACAGGTCCATTCCAGAAAATCAGTATTATAATCCAGATAACAATATTTTTAAGCTTAAATTATTTCATATTATATTATGTTAAAAACTGAGATAAAAACCAGCAATTCTAACTGTTTTGCAGATACACTTACAAAGATATACTTTCAGATAGTTATCAGTGCAGTCCAGGGAGACAGGGCAGGATCTGGTTCTGCAATAGCAATAATCGTGGACAGAAGCGGATCAATGCATGGTGAGAAACTTGATGATGCGCGGGATGCTGCAAAGATGGTGCTTGATGTGCTGGGAGAGAGCAATGAGCTGGCCCTTTACTCATTTGCAAACCGGGTCGAAAGAATCATACCAATGGGGCCTGTTGATGATGTTGACAGGATATCAAGGGAGATTGACAGGATAAGGGCGTCAGGCGGAACAAGCCTGTACCATGCACTGGAAACAGTATACGATGATGCCAGGAAGTTTTCTGCGGAAGGCGGGTCAGTCACTGCCATACTGCTCACGGACGGTCAGCCTTCAGACGTAGCAGAAGTGGACAGGTATGAAAAACTCGCAGCCAGCGCTTCAGAGATCGGCCTTAAGATAGTCAGCATTGGAATTGGTGATTATGATGAAACAATACTGAAGAGGATTTCAGACATAACAAACGGGGACTTTGTGAATGCAACTGACAGGAACCTTGTTTCTGAAACATTCAGGAAGCATGCAAGGGAGGCTGCAACCGCAGGCGGCACTTCGGTTACACTGCGGATAGCGCCAAGGGAATCGGGATCGGTGAACATCTTCGACCAGTCATTCACTCTTGATGACGGAATTGCAACAGTAAACCTTGGTTCAGTGGGGGCTTCGCCTGTAAATGTGACAGGATCGGTGGATATAAAGGGCGGAAATGAAGGAAGCATCACTGCCCTTCAGGCCCTGCTTTCATACAGGGACAATGACGGCACTGCCAGAGAGGATAAATTCCCTGTTACCCTGAACAGGACAAAGAACTCTGAAAAGGTGGTGTCCGGCATTAATAGGGAACTTGTCAATGAGGCTCGTCTGAAGATGCAGATGAATCAGGTGGAATATCTCATATCACAGGGGGACTTTGACAATGCTACAAGGGTGAACAAGCAGGCAATGGAGGCTGCCAGCGCCACAAGAAAGGTTGAATTCATAGAGGCAACGAAAAAGCTGGATCGGGTGCTTTCATCCAGTTCAGGTGAGGTTGATAGAAAGGAAGCATATAATCAGACGACAAAAATAAAGAGGAATTGAAATGACATGGTTTTGCACTAAGTGCGGGTCTCAGAATGAGGAATCGGAATCGACGTGTGTTGTATGTGGATCAGGCAGGATCAGCGAGATGGAATCACAGCAGGGGGTTATGGCTGAGGGACAGGGATCACAGCAGCCTGCAGCTTCACCTCCGCCAGAACAGCAGCCCCCGCCATCTCCTGTTTCCGCTCATGTAGAGGAATCGCCTGAAGAGAGTTATCTGGAGTTTCAGTTTGTCCAAACTCCCATGGAAAGCCTGATGGGGAAGAAGGTGAAAATCAACTTTTCAGTGTTTCCGTCTGTATCTGTGGGGCGATCTCCTGAAAATGTCATGCAGATACCTGATGCAAGTGTATCACGGATGCATGCAAAGATAATGCTTGATGGCGGTTCGTACTACCTTGAGGATATAGGCAGCAGCAACGGTACATTCCTCTACGATGGATCGAAATTTGTGGAAATAAAGGAAAAAACAAAGATCCAGGAAAAATCCCTGGTGAAATTTGGAGAGGGTACAATAGTGAAGGTCACATCCACAAGGTCAGTATGAGGTGCAAACCTTGGATTATCCTTATCTCATGATTCCAGAAATGATGGCAGACACATTTGACAGGTATGTGGAGAAGCTTGGTGTTCCAGCGCCTGTGAGGAAAATGGATGTTGAAGCTGGAGATGCAGTCTTTGTTGGTGATACCCATGGTGCCCTTGATGTATCTGCATATGCCCTAGCAGTTGCCAGAAACAGTTCTGTTGTATGCTTCGTTGGAGATCTGGTTGACAGGGGAAAAAACCAGCTGCATAACCTTCTGTTTGTGGTTGAATCTGCCATAATCTCTGGACGTGTGGTTATTGTGCGGGGCAATCATGAGAGCACCCTGACAAACGACTATTATGGCTTCTCTGATGAACTGAAATCCATGGGGGTATTTGACCTGATTTACCCACATATTGTGAGGCTTTACGGCCGGTTGCCGTATGCTTTTCTGCTTAACAGCTGCGTACTGGCAGTGCACGGCGGCATTGCCAGCGATCTCCCATCTCTTGCGGACTGGGAATCCCTACCCATGGATGACCCCGAACCATCAAATCAGGGAGCTTTTCAGATTCTCTGGAACGACCCCAGGGAATATGTGGACGGTTTCCTTCCCGGCACCAGAGGCGAGGGGACATATCTTTTCGGGCCGGATGCATTCAGTGAATTCTCCCAGAAGAATGGCATACGTTTTTTTGTGAGGGCGCATGAAGTCAAGAAAGCCGGCTATGAGTATATGTTCCAGGGGAAACTTGTATCAATTTTTTCATCAAGGTATCATAAGGGAAAGGCTGCACTGCTTCGCCTCAGCCTTGAACCGGATTTCAGGCAGGAGATCATGATTGTTCCTGATGAGGGGGGCCCGATCTTATGGCCAAACGATCCGCTCTGATGCTGCGTGCGGCTTCGGCAGCGCTTTTCATCCTTGGCGTACTTCTGCTGGCTAACGTATACGTCATGGTATTCCCGCAGCTTCCACATTCATCCGAGATCATAATTTTACTTTTCATTGTAGCATTCGCCTTGTTTGTGGCCGGAAGG
>JAJZAW010000031.1 GCA_021799185.1 Thermoplasmata archaeon | reverse complement strand
GGCGATGAACCGGCAAGGAGGCTTGTTGAACTGCTTGATAGCGAAAGATATGGCAGCGAAATCTCTGATCTCATTGCATTCAATGTAGGAAGGGATGCCGTTCCATATCTCCTTGACAGGATTCAGAGGCTGATCCAGATGCCCTTTGATCAGAGGAGGCCATTTGAGCATACCATAGGTTCCATCCTGCTCTGCATTGGAGGCATTCGGAGCAGCGCGTCAGTTTCATACCTGATCAGGCTGCTGGATGATTACATGGCAAACATGCCGGAAGGGCCATTTGATCCCTCTGTCCACAAGTGGAAATACAGCTTTTTCGATCCATTTTACATCCTGGAAGCACTGGTCAGGCAGCAGAACAGGAAAGCAGTGCCTTCCATAGCAAGGGCCAGGGACAAGTTTCCCCTTGAATACGTTGATCATAAGATGTGCCAGATAGCCCTTGGGAGGATAATGTTGAAGAAACCGAAAGGTTTCATTCCACTTGAGGCCATTGAGATGGCTGTTCCTGTAGATCAGATGTTCCAGGCTCTGGAAGGTAAGAAGTCAAGCAGGAAAGACGTATTCATGAAAGCTTATGGGGAATTTTTCACCCCGGAACTATATCCCTATTACTCCCAGCTGGAAGATCTGTATTCCCGGCAGGAGGAGGAAGATGAAGATCTGGATGATGATGAATTTTATAGATCGTAGTTCCCATGGGCACGATCTTTCAGGATACGGCTTTCACAAACATTGACTGACATATATTTTTTCGTGGGAATACCGCATTGTCTTATATTTCAGGAACTGTGACAAATATCTCAAGAAACCTGCGAAGTGGCATTAATGGCAGGAATCATTGGGAGAACTGTCAGTGACATTATGGTCAGGACGTAAAGAGAGTGGGAAAAACCTGAAACGATAAAGACCGCAAGAAGAGTTATCAATGCGGTGTATCTTCCGGCCAGCAGGTAATATTCACGATTTATCCAGAATGGAAAAGATGTTGTTAACAGATCAACTGAATTCATGAAATTGGACATGGATCGATTGTTCATGGGAGCAGTCAGGAATAACGCCACGTCTCCCGCCAGGAATAGTAAGACAAAAGGTATATGGAAATTGCCAATAAATGCTGTGGATGCAAGTATAATGGCAAGAGAATACAGGTATGGGAGCAGATTGTTCGAATTACGCTTCAGTATACGCGGTGTCAATATATTTCCTATGGCACTGGACGCGGCCATTGATGCTACCAGTATTCCAACTACGGTATAGCTGCCGGTTATGGTAAAGATGTATACCGGGAGAACTATGGAAAGGGCCAGCCCATAAAATGAGGAAAAGTAAAAATAGCTCTTGTACTGCCATTTCACCAGTTTATTCGCCCTGATAGAATCAAGGAACCTTATCTTTGGGTGTTCCTTTTCGGTTACATTGAGGATGAACCCACTTGCACCTGAGTATACAAGCAATGCAGCCGTGGCCGCAAACACTGTTACGTATCGCATTGTGCCTGTGAACGGTGTAATTTGCAGCGCAACTCCTCCAATTATGGGCGATGCCAGTGAGGCTATATATGCCACAGTTGAATTGAAGGACAGAAATGCCAGTCTGTCCTTGCCTCTGCTGACTTCCATGGATATTATGGCATTTCCGGCCCAGAACAGCCCACTTGAAATCCCATAGACCAATCCAAAGAAGAGCTGATTCATGAAGATTCCCCCAATGAGAACAGAACCTATGAGGGAAACCGCCCTTAATGGCGAGCTCAGGGAATATATGAATTTGGTCGGTACATAGTTGGCCATGATACCGGATAGGGCGAATGAAAGAAGCTGCGAGATCTGATAGGCTAGCTGGTATTCAATGACCGTGACTATATTTCCGGCGCTGAAAAATAGAATGTTCAGGAAGCTGCCCGCAAGTCCGTTGGCAAAATTGAATGAATTATATGATACAACGTATTGAATTATGTACCTGTCTCGAACTATTTCCCTGTACATATTATGATCATGTTTCTGCAGTTTTGTGCAAGCAAAACTTCGCCACAAGCTTAGTTGCGTTAATAGTTATTTGCTTTACCACATACATACCTGATACCGACACATCGGCTCAAAATGGCATTTTCTCTTTATGGAGCCGACCCCCAGTTGAATGAGCCTTATTTCTCAAAATTTCAGAGGACATTTTTTTAGATATCCATCTGACATTTAACCAAGTAGCAACATGCACTGTTAAGAACCGCCAAAAATCCTAGTTCTCCATGTCTCCACGTACTAAAGATATTCTCACTGTGGCAAGATTGTCAACAGGAATGAAAACCGGATTGTTATGAAAGTTAAAATTTATCAGATGCTGTCCAATCAAGGTCATCAGTTACTCCATTACTCTCGATGATATGTTTCAGCACAAGGGCAGATGGACGGATGTATCTTTTCTTGGTAGTGAAATCTACCTTCAGCAGACCGAATTTTTTTGAAAAGCCACTTGCCCATTCGTAATTATCTGTAAGAGCCCAATGCATATAGCCATCAACATTTGCGCCATCTCCTATGGCTCTCTCAAGATTTTTCAAATGCGAAGCGACATATCTCGGTCTCAGCCGATCTGAATCGTCGGCAACCCCATTTTCTGTAATCATCATGGGAACCCCCAGGTGCCTGTTATATGACATGACCAGGTTGTATATCCCCTCAGGATAAACTTCCCATCCAGTATCGCTCACGGAACGGTCATCCAGTGATTTATCTGCACCGTTGGAAGCATAGCCGTATCCATTTACGATTTTCCAGGAGGAATTCTCAGATGCTATGACATCTCTGCTGTAATAATTCACTCCGACCCAATCAAGATGACGGGACATATCTTTCCTGTCCATAACAATGTTGTTTTCACCCAGCAGGGAGGACGCCTGTGTGAGCCAGGGAAGCTTTCCTTCGGTAATTGCCTCGAAGAAAGAATATCTAATCTCGTATTCGGCCATTTCACTTGCGGCCTGGTCATCACTGGTAAGAGGCTGCATGTCTCCGTTTGCGTAAATTAGTCCAACTGGTTTCTTTGAAAATTTCTTGATGGAATCATATGCCCTGGCATGTGCCTCCGCAAAGGCCTTCTTCCTCCTGGCAATTGAAGGCTTGGACATATCTGTGCTGCATTGCCCATTGAAAAGTATATTTGGCTCATTCATGGTTGACCATTTGTCAACCAGATCATCATAGGTATATGATACAAAGGCCGCAAATTTGGCAAACTCTATTATTGACCTTTTATTGAAGCAATTGCCCACGGCATTATCCTTCTGGATATCTCTTACTGATGGGTCGTTTATCCATTTTGGTGTTGACCAGTGATACAGATTGAGAATGAGATAGCATCCCCTGCTCTTCCAGTCGGTGAAAATATCCCTGTAATGTTTTACGGCTCTTGTGCTGGAAATTTTTTGTAATTTTTCCAAATCCTTTTCGGTTATGTCAACATGTAAAACATCATCCTTCTCTTGATCAATGCTTACCTTGACTTCTTCGGTGGTTCTAGGAAAGATTCTTGACCATTCTATTCCAAGACGTGCAGCATTCATCCCGAGATAGGATGCCATGGCATGATCCCTTTCATAGAGGTCCCAGTATCCAGCCCCATGTTCAGGTAAGTCTCCAGAGACCAATTTATTCTTTATGTTGTATTGGTCATGCGACCATATATACCAATCAGTATTAGGATCAACATCACTTATGCCCATTTCGAATTGAAATCCTGCTTCCGAGAATCCAAATTTAAAGCCCTTTGGAAACATCGAATTAGATTTTCAGTTGTTATTTAAAGCTTAGGACAAATGCTTTACTTGTTCCTGTAGTAATTTCAAGGAAAATTTGACCGATAGCAGCTTGATATCTTCAATGGTGGCTGACTTCCCTCCAACGGAATATGTTTTGTTTTCATCCTTTAAATAAAATGTATTTCTTACGAAAGGTACCCTTTCAGTTCGCAAGATTTCCCCCTTTAAGTGCCTTAGATCATCATGATAGTATCCGTATAGTTCCCCCTGTATCTTCAGGCCTTTGCTCAGGAAGAAATCAACAGCATCGCAGGCCAGCCATATGGTACAGAACTCCAGTCCCTGTTTCACATCAAAATCGTTTATTACATTTGAGATACCCCAGAGCGACTGGTAGAAATAATATGACATAACATGAATGAAATTATCCTCTTCGAAATACAGACCATACTCTGAATAATTCTTCTCACCTTTCACAGAAACCAGGCAAGCCTTTCTGTCTGAGATCATCATCTCCATGGGTTTCCCGGTCAATGTCCTGTACAGCATCCGTTTGTCTATGTCAGTATATTTATCGCCAAAAATCAGTAGTGCGATACTTAATCCCCTTTTATTTGCCCTGTCCAGATCGTCCCTCAAGGCCTCGAACTTTGAACAGGAAACGGACAGGATAATTTCAGTCTCGGCTTCATTTATCATGGACCTCATTTTTTCGACAAGCGCATCTGATCCCTCAACGAGAGTTAGGAAGGGAGCATATTTGCCCGGATATATCTTCTTGTTTTCAACGTATGTTTGCAGATTGAGCGAATAGGAATTCAGCCACTCCTTTTCCCTGTTTAAGACTTGAGCGACGGGTACGGCCTTATACAGATGTTTCTTGCCCATTCCCTCCTCTATGAATCCCTTTTTGATCAATGAGTTGAAAAGATCATAAACTCTTGGTTGGGGTATTCCAGTGGATTTCACCACATCAGTTGACCCCATCGGACCTTTCAGGACGAGAACTTCGTATATCTTTATCTCGTAGGGTGTGAGACCAAATTTAGACAGCCCAAGGAAAATGTCCTCCTCCATATTTTGATATCAAGTTGAAGCATATAAAATAACTTTTTCACATGGAAGATTTCCATTCCGGATAACGTATGCACCTGTACAGGTGATTATCCTTAGAACTTCTCAGTTCAGGGTGCGTTACAGAGCACTTGTGATCCGAGAAAGGGCATCTAGTATAGAACTGGCATCCCGGGAAGCTCTCGGAATAGTTGCTGGGATTTCCAATGAGCCTGATATTGCTGATTCCCTTCTGCCCTATCCTGGGGATGTTTTTGAGCAGGAGGAAATTATAAGGATGTCTGGGTTCCTTCAGCATTTCATCCCTCGTCCCCATCTCAACGATTTCACCAGCATACATCATTGCAATTTTATCTGATATCTCGTAAAGTATTGACAGATCATGTGTGATGAATACCATTGTAAAGTTCCTTGACTTCTGAATCGCCTTCAGATCCTGGAGAATCTCGTGCTCCACAAGCACATCCAGTCCAGTTGTAGGCTCGTCAAGGATCACCAGTTTTGGTTCCAGGAGCAGGGATATGGCAATTACTGTCCTCTGTTTCATGCCGCCGCTCAATTCATGTGGAAAACTGTCCAGTACGTTTTCGTTGAGCCGCACCATTTTAAGTGTCTCGCTTATTTTGTAGTCAATATCCTTCAGTGGTATGTTGTGGGCCATGCAAAAATCGTAGAACTGGTATCTTATTCTCTTGACAGGATTGAGGGCGTTCATTGCTGCCTGTGGAATAAAGGATATCTCCGTCCCCCTGATCCTTCGCAGTTCCTGCTTTCCCATCTTAAGCAGGTCGGATCCACGGAACAATACCTCTCCAGACACTATCTCCCCCGGATATTTCAGTGAATTGTAAATCGCCTGGGCAAGAGTGCTCTTCCCGGATCCAGATTCACCGGGAATTCCAAGGATGATGCCATCATTCACGCAAAGATTCAGATCAACAATAATGTTGGAGAATCCGTTTTCAGAGTGATAACCCACTGTAAGGTTCTTAATCTGCATCAAACATTTGCCGCTCATCATGATATCTATAACCTTTTGTATGGATCGGGTGCTGCTTCAATTAACTTCCTTGTGTAATCTTCTCTTGGGTTGGCCAGTACGTCCTCTGTGCTTCCCTCTTCCACAACAACTCCATTTTTCAGGACATATATCCTGTCGGTTATCATGCTTACTGTGTTCAGATCATGCGTGATATAAACAATACCTATTCCGAACTCGTCACGTATCTTGGAGAAAAGGTCAAGTATTTCAATTCGCAAAGACACATCCAGCATGGACACTGGTTCGTCAGCAATTATAATTTTCGGATCAAGGGCAAGCACCCTTGCAATGTAAACCCTTTGCCTCTGGCCACCTGAAATCTGGTTCGGGTATTTGTTCTTAAAATAAACTGGAGGATCAAGCTTAACCATTTCAAGGAGTTCGTCAACCCGGCCGTCAATATTTCCCCTGTATCTTGATATGATCAGGGGCCTCTTGATGTGCCATTCCACCGAATGGAACGGATCCAGGGAGGCGTATGGGTCCTGGAAGACCATCTGCACGTCTTCCCTGTACTTCTTTAATCTCCTTCCAGCAATGTTAGAAACGTCACTGTCATTGTAGATTATTCTTCCGGATGTTGGCCTGTAAAGAAGGACCATAATCTTGGCGAGAGTGCTTTTCCCGCTTCCACTTGCTCCCACAATGCCAAGGATTTCTTTCTCCCTTACACTGACGGAAACATTACTCAAGGCACTTATTTTGGTTCCTCCATAAAGTCCTTTCCTCATGAAGAATTCCTTTGAAACGTTCTCCGATCTAAGCATTTTCATCAACCTTTTTTGGTTTCTTCTTCAAAAATATCCTCAGTGATGGGTTGGCAATCTCGTCAAGACCAAAGTTGAGCAGGATGAATCCAAACATCAGGAATGAGATCATTATGCTTGGAGGGAGTATCCACCACCATTGTCCTGTCAGGTACGCCTCGTTGTTTATTGCCCAGTACAGCATTGTACCCCAGTTGACCTGTTCAAGGTTGCCAACGCCAAGATATTCCACGAATGTCAGTCCCATTGTGCCATACATTGCAGTGAAGAAGAAATTGGAAACCACCACAGGCATTATTGCTCTGGTAATCTGCCTGAAGATAATACTGACACGGCTTTCACCTATCAAAATTGAGGACAGGACGTATTCTCGCTTGGAGATTGAAAGCGTTATAGATCTGAAAGTACGGGCGCCGAACGCCCAACCTGTAACAATTAGTATTATTATGGTCGACAGGTAACCGAGATTCCTGTGAATTCCTAGGAAATAAGTTCCGAATAGCATTATCAGCAGAACCCCAGGTACAACGAGAAATATATTCACAACTGCATTTATGACTGAATTCACCCTTTTCCCGGAAAAGCCAGAAAGTATTCCAACTGCCAGGGATATTAGAGTCCCCAGCAGCCCTACAGAGAAAGCAACCAGCAATGTTGGGGCTGCCCCAGCGATTAACTGCGAAAATACGTCCTGGCCATACCCGGTGGTACCCAGTAGGTTTATACGATTGGGTGGCAGAGATTTCGCAAAAATATACGCATTGGGCGGATAAGGAGAGAAGAAAATCCCAACTATTGCAAATATCCCCAGCAGTAAGAGTATGCTAAAGCCCACCTTTGCCTTGCTGTTTCTGAGAAGCATTCCTATGGAACCGGCTACACCGGAAAGCAGGTGCCTTAATCCCTTTGATATGCCAACACTTTCGTCATTGCTGTTATTAAGTACTTCACTCAAGATTACTCACCTTCCTGCCTTATCCTGGGATCAAGGAATCCGTAGAGAAGATCCACCACAAGGTTTCCAACAAGAACAGCTATGATCACCATGAGGAAAATACCCTGCATCAGGGGATAATCCAGGTTGTCGATGGCTGTTATCATATACATCCCCACTCCCGGATATGAGAATATGGATTCCTCAATTATCACACCGCTTACTGATAAGCCTATGGACATGGCAAAACCAGTAAGATTTGGCAATAGTGCGTTCCTGTATGCAATGTTCTTGATCTGATAATCCTTGAAGCCCAGATTCTCTGCATAATTAATATAATCACTGTTGAGGTTTGGAATTATGTTGTTCCTCATACCCAGTATCCAGCCGCCAATGGATGTGAGGATAATGGTTAATATGGGGAGTGCAGAATGATAGAGTACACTCAAAATGAACGGTAGATTCAGCCCAGGTGTCATGCCGATTGAATAGGCACCGAATAGCGGGAAGATCTTGCCGTAAACAGCAAAGATATCCAACAGAATGAAAGCCAGCACAAATGCCGGAAACGATGCCATGAACATCCCGAATATGTTTACAGACAGATCCTTGATGGTATTCCTGTTTATTCCTGCATACCTGCCAAGAAGGTTCCCCATAAAGAAGGAAATTGTTATGGACGACGCAACCAGAAATAATGTCCAGGGTAGCGCCTGAGCCAGGATTGAGAAAACCGGCTCAGGATAGAAGGCTATTGAAACACCCAGGTTCCCCTGAAATAAGTCCTTCAGATATACCAGATACTGAACGTAAATTGGTGCGCTGGAGAGACCATATTCGGCTTCCAGCTGATGCAAGTAGGAAGGATTGATACCGCTTCCTCCAGCTTTCAGGATTTCTGCATAAACAACTTCAGCCGGATTGCCTGGAATAAGTCTTGGAAGAAAGAAATTCAGGGAAATTGCTCCAAAGAAAATTATAAAAAATAGGGACGTCTTGTTTATGATGTATTTTATAGGTAATGCCATTTATATGCGCCCAACCGCTTATACGATCATTACCTGCCCTTTAATCTTTTATTCCTCATATAGACACCAGCAATAGCCCCCACGATCACTACGGCTATGACAACGCCTGCTATGTCATAGTAAATTGGATTCAACGGAGCACTTACGCTACTTACCTCTGGCTGCAGATGAAGCACAACCACCTCATTTGGACCAGGGTACCACGGCATGGGTATCCAGTAGGGAGAGTTAGCATTTGGCCATCCCTGTATTGTGTTGTTGACGTATTCATACCAGTTCGCTGAATATACTGTGGAGATTACTGGCATCTGCTGCAGCTCTGTTGACACCATCTGGTTGATGAGCAAGAGCTGTTCAGTCTGGTTGGAGGAAGCAGGGAACTGGTTGTAGGCACTCATGAATGCTGACGAGACATTCCATCTTTCAGGATTGACATAGGCGTTGGTTCCAATTGGCTCCACAGATCCAACAAGCCCACTGTAATCATACCAGGCATTGGGTCCTATTCCAGTGTCCACGTAATATGCCATCTGGTACTGTCCATCTGCCACATCACCTGACACAACGCTTGAGGTTGGCGTTTCAGTGTTCACGGTGATGCCTATGGCGCTGAGTTCCGATGATATGAGTGATATGTCAGTATCCCAATCTGTATATCCTGCGACAGACATCAATGTAAGAGCTGGAACAGCCGTACCATTGGGTGCAGTCAGGTGACCGTTCACGATGTTATAGCCATGGGCAGCAAGAATCTGCTTGGCATAACTAACATTGTACTGCGCCAGTTTGGATGCAAGAGCAGCGTTTGTGGAATTCAGCTCTCCAATCTGCTGTTCAAGAACGTTGGCAGCATTGGCTGGTGTCTCGTAGCCGTATTCTCCAATGTTCATTATAGCAGTCCTGTTTATGGATACGCTGATTGCCTGCCTTACATATGAAAGATTTAAGGGCCATACAAGGTTATTCAAAAGAAGAGTGACAGGCTGCCCCGGTGAGAACCAGTAATGGTTGTATTTTGGATTGTTCTCAACGAATAGCTGTGTAAGATTGGGTTCAAATACGGACGCCCACTGAACCTTGCCTTCTGCCAGGGCAAGGGAAAGTGCGCTGTTGCTGGTATAATCCACGTAGACAACCTTGTCTATCTTCGGCTCGCCGCTCATCCAGTAGTGCGGGTTCTTTGTAAGAACAATTTCCTGGGGGCTGAATGAACTGAGAACGTATGGGCCTGTTCCAACTGGGTTGGTAACAATCTCTGACTGGGGAGTGGAAACATTCTGGAACAGCGGGGCCGGTATCACAATGTTTGAGCCAACGTACCAGAACCAGGTAAGCGATGGCTGCGAAAACGTAAACTTCACCTCATACTGGTTTACCGCCGTAATATTGGTAATTGTTCCCCACTCACTGAAGAGAGTCTTCTGCTCGTTGAATGTGTACACTACATCAGAAGCATTGAAAGGCATTCCGTTTGAGAAAGTGACGTTTTGCCGGAGGTTCATTGTCAGGACGGTAGCATTACTGTTCCAGGAATAATTAGTGGCCAGCCACGGAATCACGGTTCCGTTATATGTGTTTATCTGGAAGAGAGGCTCGTAAATTAGACCCATTATTCCGGCAGGTGTAAGCCATACTCCATCAAAAGGATTGAAATTGTCCACGAACGCAGCGGTTGGGCCCGGTGAAAGGTACAGCGTACTGTTGTTGCTTGAGTTTTGGGTAGTGGCAAAAGAGCTAGCTGATGTCCCACTGGACATTATAGGGGACCCCAATAGTGCTGAGAAAGCCAACAGCACCATTGCCGACGCAACTGCAAGAGTTACGATTTTTTTAATGTTATACATTAGGCACGAACTTTAACATCTCTATTTAAAGTTTCTTGATTTTTCACTACTATAATGTATAGTAAAGGCAATTTTAATTCATCTTTAGCTTTGGACATAGCATTTTAGCAGAATTTAAATGATGAATCGTGTATTATGTGGTTCTAAACATCAACTGGACTGACCCCGCCGTGAGAGTATTTCCGTGATGTGGGCATACTGATATCACTCTCTAAGTATGAGAGACCATTAATGACTTGATTTCAGAACACAGTTCAGGGGTGGCAAAATCGCCTCTGTTTTGTGCGCGACAGGTTCTAACCCCCATATTATTATGTAGGGAGAGGACTCGAGTGTCTGAGAAATGGCACCAGCACAGCAACACCCCCTGGCTGTTATTATAAATCTAAGTATTTTCAGGGATTGCACACTTTCAACAAATGTCACTAGGGAGATTCATAATTTAAGATGTCACCGAGGGCATTTTGAACATATGACAATTTCATGAATTCATTCCAGACAAAACCGTTGAAATAATTCTGTTCCATTAGTACTTCTATTCCCACATCTATCCCCAGATACTCGTTGGAATACCAGTTGTCGCCAATGTTAAAAGCGTCAATGAAACCGTACTTCCCGTAAGTCAGGTTCTTCATAGACCAGAGATTCATAACCGCATCCTTCGACTGATTCGGTAGAAATGGTAATGCGCCGATCATAGCATAAGGGGCCACAGTTCCGTCCACAAAGCCATCCTTGGCACCGTAGGCCGCATAGCCCGAAGGTCCGGTGGAGGCTGAAAGCCCCCAGAAGCCATCCTTGAAGGTCGTATATTGTGTGTTGTTCTGACAGAATGAGATATCGTATTCGATTGCCTTTTTAGAGTTATTCCAAAGATTCCCTACCATTGGAAACGTTATGTCTGTCAGATTTAGATAAGCTTCTGAGTATAGATAAGTGAATTCGCTTTCATCATAAGATGCATAATGTTCCAGGGGGCCATTTCCGTTAGCCTGCCAGGTTGAAATCCAGGAATACCAGTCCGATACAGGTAGAGGATGTGTGGGAGAACCAATGGCAAGTACATACATGAGGGCGGCTTCGCTGTATCCGGTCCAATAATAAGGGGAAAACCCGGATTCAGGATACCATGCGAGATCCAGAAGATTTGTATTGTTTGTCATCCATTGCCAGTTAATTCGATCGTATAATTTCTCAGCCATGGTCTGTATATCTGTTCCATGGAAATACTGGCCTGCAAGCAGGGCACCGGCGATGAATAAGGTTGTATCGATGGGTGAAACCTCACTATTATAGGCTCTTGTCCCGTTATTCATGTTTATAAAATGAAAATAAAAGCCATCATAGTTGGTAAGGTTATAGAAATAATCCAGAGTGGTTAGAATCCTTTCGTAAGTGAAATTATATGGAATCAGTCCATTCTGGTTTGCAATAACAAGGGATGTCAGGCCGAACCCTACTGCAGCTATGGATGAAGGAGAATCGTTTGTGGAATGATCTCTTATGAGCCCATTTTCTGGATTGACCTGGTCCAGAAAATACTGTATGGAATTATTCTCGTTTTGAATCAATATTTCATTAGCCAACTGCTGATATGTTGTCTTTCTTTCAGGTATATTTTTCACCTCGTAATGCTCATAAAGCGCTCCCGCTGCAACCAGTACAATAGCAAGAGTAACTGCGATAACAATTTTCAGACGCACTCTGTGCTATTTTCATTAGTTTGATTTAAATTTTTCTTTAATCCGTTTACTAAGGGGTGTAGTAAGGACTGCTGGAACATTATAATTATTATGGATCCATTAATGACGTAATGGAATTTCCTGGCAGGCATTCGATTCTTCGGTATCCTATTTCAAGGTCCCTTTCATAACAACCATTCCCTGAACCCATGTATATTCTTTTTGGCGGGAGACGATACCATTTCTGGACAATGATACGTGCTCTTGAACTTGAGGACAAGTCGTCGTGGCACAGCATGCGTCGACCCTCTTTCATTCAGTACCTGGGTGCAATTTTGAGAATATCTACATATAAAAGACTAATTTGTGGTAAGTGACAGAGACGGGGGAGCGACCAAGCCGGTGGTGAAATGGTAATATGCACTGGATTAGATATAACCGAGGATAAGTTCGTTTATTGCGCGATAGGTGATGCCGTCAATTCTTTTAGTTCCCCTGGTAGCCGGAGGCTAATGTATTTTCATTGGTTAACCTATGGTTCGTTACTACTGCGCATTCATTCAATTGCGGCTTCCGTACCTAAATAGTTAATCCCTGCGAATGCACTGACTCGTTTCCTTAAGTACTCAGGAAGCATGAGAATATACTCCTGGAGTTTTTCCTTTTTGACGGCCTTCAAGATCTCGTCTTTAACTTCTTCAGGCATAAACTCATGATAATACACCATATCAATTAGGGTCTTCTCTGCATCCGCAACTGGAATGAAGAAATCGCCATATTCAACAAGAGAATAACCGAAGAACATACTTCTCTCGATCCAGCGTATGAGATAGCTCCTTCCCTGGAAAATTCGTATGCCACTTCTCACGCGTCTGGGTGTAATTATGACTGGATTTGTTTCCTGCTCCCATATATTCCGGATAGACAACGCATCCTGTAATCCATAATAAAATGGCTTGAAGGCAAATCCAACATACTGAATTTCATCATAGAAGGAATATTGACCCCTTGTAATCCTGTATATTCTTCCTGATCTGACAAGATTATTCAACACCAGCTTGTAATAGCCTTCTGGGCCGTGCCTGAATCTGAAGAAATTTCTGGCTTCATATGATGAGAAGACTGGTTTGGAGGAGAATTGGGAAATGAATTCCTTCATGAATTTCATCTGATACGCCTCTTCATTTCCCTTATCATGTTCTCAAAGGTAGGAGCCAGGCCAGTGTAAACAAGTGTCCGCAGTACTGGTTCATCTATGGGTTGTGGTAAGTTTGACAGGAATTCCATGAGATTCTGTTTAGTCAGAGCTTGCAATTGAAAATTTGTTGAAATGTGGTAAATGTCATAAATGTCCCTTATGTATCTGCGATCAGTATAAGCCAGGATTTTCTCATTGATGAACTGGTCTGCTGTTAGGCTTAAGACCTCAACATGACTTCCATCCGTGAGTTCGTATTTTATCTGATTGCCTGTCACATCAGATACGTGATTGACTTCGACTCTTATCATGGCATCATTGTTCCTTATGCTTGAGAATATCACATTTCCAGTATCCTCAATTCTTGGAACTGACAGACCGTGTGACATAACCGATTCCTGAAATTCTGTCATGATGTTTGGAAATGACAGGGAATAGAAATCAAGATCCTCGGAAAATCTTTTACCTTGATAACACCGCCAGATGGCTGTTCCTCCATGGAAAATTAAGTCATCAGCCAGCGAATAGAGAATGTCCACAATTTCATCCTGGAGAAAGGCAATCTGAACTTGAGATTGTTTTTTCAGTTGCTTTGCTATGGGTAATTTCATGACGTATAATTAACCCAAGATATATAAATTTATATCTTCGGTTAATTAGCTTTCATGGCAGACCTATTTTATAAGCTTGAGAAAGACATGGTTGAAAATTTATGCCACTTGATTTCAAGCCTCTATGTTAAGGAGAGTATGTGCCTATCAGAGTGGACATGTCTTATAGAAGACTGTAAATTGATTCCTGATTATCGATGGGTACGCATGTTCACCCATTTTATGTACTCCAGCACCCTTGGGATGTTGATTTTCATGGGACAGACTTCTCTGCATCCTCCAGAGGGTGTGCAGTACTCAGCCGTTGCATAGTCCCTTTTCAAAATGGCTGTCAGTGTTGCAATCCAAAAGCAAATATAATATATTCTAAATAGAAGATAGAAGTAATAAAGAACTCTCATCGGAACAATGAAGACACTGGTTTGGCACCGAATCCATGACCTACAATCGGATAATCAAAACCGTCCTTAAAATCAATACCTCCATCAAAAGGCTGTTCCTTAAGATATGTAAATCCATCCAGATCGGTATATTTTACATTGGAAAGGGTGTTTGCAACTGTTAATGACGCTGCAATACCCAGTTTAGATTCGAGCATGCATCCAACCATTGCATCAAGTCCAGCCGCTTGGGCGACAGTCAGTGCTTTTATGGCGTTCCGGATACCACCGCTCTTGGACAACTTGACATTTATCATATCTGCAGATCCTATTCTTATGGCATTGACTACATCCATACTGCTCGATATGCTCTCATCCAGCATTATGGGTAAGCCTGATTTCTTCCTCAGATCCTTGAGGCCGAAGAGATCATTTCGTTTCATGGGCTGTTCAAAGAAGACTGCTCCGTTTCTGGAAAGAACCTCTGCCATTTTAATAGCCCTTCCCAAGTTGTAGCCCTGATTGGCATCAGCGAAAAATACAACATTGCTATCAAGATTCTTGGCAATTTCCGTAATTCTTTCAGTATCGTGTTCGATGTCTTTGCCAACCTTAACCTTAATGATTTTCGCACCACTTTTTTGGTACTTGTATAGGAGCTCCAGGTTTTCCTTTACCGATCCTAGTGGGATGGTCAAGCTTGTCATGCGGGGCTTAGCGTCACCTCCCAGGAGACTTCTGGCAGGAACTTTCAGCCATTTTGATATAAGGTCGTATATGGACATCTCAACTGCACTCTTCGCCGCACTGTTACCATAGCAGTAGGAATTAATGAATTCTGAAGCACTCTCGATGCTGTCCAGTTTCTTTCCCTCCATGGAGGAGATTATTCCGAGTGCTGTGTAAAACAATATGTTGTGATCTTCACCTGTGATCTGTGCCACAGTCTCTCCTTCCCCATACCCTTTAATGCCTTGCGATTTAAGCTCTATGATGACGCCTTCGTAAAAATCTTGATTCCCAAGGGAGATGGCGAACGTCATGTTCAATGGTATCCTGATTTTCAGCACCGAAACTGAATCTAGGATAATACCATCAATCTCAGTTCTCTCCTTGAAAGTAATTTTCTGAACTGTTTCAACATCCATTCAATCACCTTATATTATTCCTCATCTTTCAGAACCCTGATAATTTTGTCAACACCCTGGAACAAAGTGTCCTCATCTATAAGGACAGGAGGGGTAATTTTAAGCACGTTATTATGCTCCCCGGTCAGGGAACATATCACATTTTCCTTTGCCAGTTTTTCTCTGACTTTTAGAGCATATACTCCGTCGGGCCGATTGTCTTCGGATACCAGTTCTACGCCTATCATAAAACCGCGACCCCTGACGGCCTTTATTCTTTCATTTTCTATTTCGGAAAGTCTCGTTATTATCTGTTTTCCCTGGTTTCTCACAAATTCCAGTCTTTCCTCATCCAGTGATCTCAGAACCTCTACAGCTATTCTGGATACGAACATATTTGCATTTT
>JAJZAW010000030.1 GCA_021799185.1 Thermoplasmata archaeon | reverse complement strand
ATTGCATCCCGGGATGAGAGATTTAACATAACCTTCCAGAAAGATGGCGACGCTCCTGTAATCCTGGATTCCTCAGTATCCATGGCCAGGAGAGGAATATCGCCTAACATTTCGCTCATAAGGGGTCTTGTGGTGGCCTCGCCTGACCTTGGAAAGAAAATCGGAATAATGAGGAGAGGCAGCTCCAGTGAGATACTTGTCAGGGCAATTCTGCATCTAAGGAATGAAGAGGCGGAGATAGTTGCTTTGGAAGATGCCAGCTCAATTGAAAAAATGATGGCAGGCGGGATCATAGATTCTGCCGTGATTCCTGCACCATTCGGGAATGGCAAGTCCCTTGAATCAATAATGGAATCCCACGGGATAAGCACGCCGGGAAGCTGTGTTGCAAAGGTGGACGCATCTGTTAAGGAAGCTTTTGCCGAGGCATACAGGAACGGCATTGAGAAGATGAGGGCGGATCCTGATGGTACAGCAAAATACATTGCAGGGGTCCTTCCAAACAAAACGGACCCGAAGTTCATCATGAAGGCCATTCTGGAAACAGACACTTCAGTCCGAGAGACTGTCGGTCACAGGGAATTCGAAGAACTTGTGAGAAGATTCAGCTGATGTTTTGATGAACAACAGACAGTCGTTCCTGTTCACAGTGATCATAATAATATCGGCAACCTTTGCTGTGAGGGCCAGCAACAATATGTTCATGACAACGCTCCCCCTCCTGGCAAGGTACAGCTTCCATTTTTCAGAAGTATCTGTAGGCCTCATATCCACTGCAGGAGCATCAGGAACGTTCATCATGAGTGCCATGATAAATGCCAGGCTCACATCAGCCAGGCGCAGAACCGTGTTCATAATTTCATCATTCGCCTATATGGCGGTATTTCCTCTTTTCTACGTATCATCTGCACTTGTCATTTGGCCCCTTGTAATAATTGCAGGTTTCGTGCTTGGGGCCATAATGCCCAACATTATCACTTCTGCCAGCCTTTTCAGCGACAGTAAGGTGAGAGAAAGGATACTTTCCCTGTACACGCTCACTCTGAGCGTATCACTGGTTGCTGGTCCTGCCATAGAATCAGAAATTCTGAGATTTTTCTCTCTGGAGCAATCCTTCCTGTTCTTTTCTATCCTTCCCGCAATAGTGTTCGTTTCAGCATTCGGAATAAGGTTTCCGGATGAGGGAGGAAAAAGGATAAGCGGGGGCGCAGAGGTCCTATCCAGCCATGGATTCAGGGCGGCTATCTTCAACATAATGACCTATAACATCCCATTCGCGCTCATACTGACCTTCGGGGGAATATTCGCAAAGGAATACCTGGGCGCATCCTATTCCCTGATCACATTGCTTTTCAGCCTGTTTTTCCTGACATCATTCGCATCAAGGCTTGCGCTGACGCTGAAACCTCCCGGCAACCTTCCCATGCTCATGACCATATCTGTTATTATCACTGGAGCCGGCCTTGTTGTCCTGAGCATTTCCAGGGACATGCTGATATTTTCCATCAGCTTCCTCATACTGGGATTCCCGCACGGATTCACATATCCACTGTCAATCATATCCATATCCCGGAGCATCAGCCCGGAGAAGAGGAACATTGCCAACAGCTACTTCTTTTCCATAATGATGCTTGTAGGAGCTGTAATGCCATTTGCATCCGGCATTCTTGTTGACACTCTGGGGTTGAGATACGCCTTTATGTCCATAATACCGGTTGTGGCAGTACTCTATGCATTGCTCAGGATGGAGCTAGGCAGGGATAAAACAGTCAACAGCCGGCCTGGCGAAAGGAACACAGGCAGGGCAGCATGACCGGATTGCATTTCCCTCAACTTGAGCTCAGACTGCCATGAGATAATGTATAATCCAACTGAGGCATGCATTTACAATGAAAGTTGCCGTAACAATGGGAGATCCGGCTGGAATAGGACCGGAAATTGTTGCAAAGGCTGTTTTAAAGCTTAAACATGATGCGAACAATCTGGTCATTGTTGGGAACAGAAAGATCTTCATTGAAACCGCAAATTTTCTTGGCCTTGACGTGAACGCCCTTGCCAATCTTGAAATTGCTGACATAGAATCAGGGACTATTGAGAAGGGAAAACCCTCACGGAGATCCGGGAAGGAGGCCTTAGAATCAATTGAAAAATCTGTTGAGTTGTGCCAAACCGGAGCCACGCAGGCAATATGCACTGCCCCCATAAGCAAGGAAGCTATAAGGATGGCCGGGTCTCCCTACATAGACCATACTGAAATGCTCGGGCATATGACCTCCACCAGCAAGGTTGTCACCATGTTTCAGACTAGGAATCTAAGGATTGTATTTGCAACAAAGCAC
Source organism: Thermoplasmata archaeon (assembly GCA_021799185.1). Classification (GTDB taxonomy): domain Archaea; phylum Thermoplasmatota; class Thermoplasmata; order Thermoplasmatales; family Thermoplasmataceae; genus UBA509. The sequence goes on along the minus strand of JAJZAW010000030.1, from coordinate 13,556 downwards.
ATGCCCATTACCCAGGCCATAAGGAACATCAGCATGGAACTCATCCAGGAATACATCTCACTTGCAGACATGTCATTGAAGCTTCTTGGACTTCAGAGGAGAAGGATTGCAGTTGCTGCTCTGAATCCACATGCAGGCGAGGATGGGCTTCTGGGAAAAGAGGAAATAGAGGTTATCAGCCCTGCCATAAGGAAAGCCTCTGTAAATTTCGATGTTTCGGGGCCATATCCTGCAGATTCTGTTTTTTACAGGGCTTCCCTTGGCGAGTTTGATGTGGTGGTCTCTCTTTACCATGATCAGGGCCATATTGCAGCCAAGATGCTGGATTTCCATGGTACCGTCAGCATGAATCTTGGCCTTCCGTTTCTAAGAACTTCAGTGGATCATGGCACCGCCTTTGACATAGCAGGAAGAGGAATCGCAAGGGAAGACAGCATGGTTGCAGCCATAAAACTTGCACTGGAAAATGCTGATATTTACAGTAAAAATTTCCAGTCACTTGCCAGAAAGTGAATGGCCGATCGCAGGCATGATCATGGCGCTGAAGGTTACCATGGCAAGAAAATAAAGCATTCCGGCAATGTTTATATAAAATCCAGAGATTTGGTAATGGACACAGAATATGTGGTTCAGAGGGATGGAGTTCCCTATGATTGTCTCTGTGAGATTGATAACTCCTGATCGACAACTGATGAATGCAGAAGGTTGCGGCGGGAGTGATGGAGATGGTTTTCAATAGCATTCTCTGGCCTGATGGGCGGACAATGGATCTGGCCGGGGAAGATCCGGATTTTTTTGTTGATCTTAATATTGATCAGATCATAAACAGCATAATAGCTGCCTATGAGGATTACAACCTGAGGCCGTTCTATGATACAATGCCTGAAAGCCTTGACACGGTGAGATACAGGCAGGAGATATTCACTGATCTTCAGAATGCAGATACCATTGCTTTTTTGAGGGATTTTTCCACAAGGATGAAAAACGTAAACCGGAGGCTTTCCGGCATTGAAAGGCTTTATGAATATCAGAAACAGGGCTGGCACCTTGACGCTGCTCTGCTTTACTTTGATGCCGTTAAGGATCTGGCCGCGAATCTCAGGAATGCGAATCTGAATTCTAATGGCCTCAGGTCTCTGAGAGAATACATTCAGAATTATGTGGATTCGGACGCCTTCGCCCAGACATCACGCGAAGCAAAAGATGTAAAGGCAAGGTTATCTGCAATAAGGTATGAGATGTCCATCGGATCCTCGCGGATAACCGTGCGGAAGGACAAAGGCAGGGAAAACTATAATGAAATCGTGCGGGAAGCCTTTGCCAAATTCAGGGATAATAATAAACCATCCGGAACGGCACAGCATGCTAATGATCCATCCATGAACCATGTTGAAACTGCGGTTCTTGCACTGATAGCGCGCCTGTTCCCTGAGGAATTCAATGCGCTCATTTCCTTCTATGATAGCCATTCAAGCTTTATTGATGGGGTAGTTGCGCGCGTATACAGGGAAATTCAGTTTTATGTATCTTATATTGAATATATCTCTCCGGTAAGAAAAGCGGGGCTGGAATTCTGCATACCGGAGATCGGGTCTGATCGGGAAGTATACTGCATGAGATCATTTGACCTGGCTCTGGCACACAAGCTTTCTGTCTCAAATGCAAGTGCGGTAGCCAATGATTTCCACCTGTCAGCCGACGAAAACACAATGGTAGTAACCGGCCCAAACAATGGAGGAAAAACCACGTTCGCCAGATCCTTCGGGCAGGCATTTTTCCTTGCAGCCCTTGGGCTGCCTATCCCTGGAGAGAAGGCGAAGCTGTTTCTTGCGGACAATATTTACACTCATTTTGAAAAATCCGAGGACCCAGAGAATCTGAGAGGGAAACTTGAGGATGATCTTGTGAGAATGCGAAAAATTCTCGATTCTGCCACGGAACGGAGCATCATCATAATAAATGAAATGCTCAGTTCTACAACCTCAAAGGATGCTGTTCAGATCGGGAAGAGAATAATAGATCTGATCAGAAGGAAAAATTCCATCTGCGTTTATGTAACGTTCCTTGATGAATTTGCCCGGATAGATGGAGTAGTCAGCATGGTGAGCCAGGTTGATCCATCGGCACCTGAAATAAGGACATTCAGGGTCATCAAAAGCGATCCCAACGGGCTTGCATATGCCAGGGCCATTGCAGAGAAATACGGGCTCACCTATGATAAAATTTTGGGGAGGATCAGAGGATGAATGTAAACCTGCTTTTCAGGAGCGGATCACAGACAGCGCCTGACGGTGTTCCATGGAACAGCAAGGATCTTGAGAAGGACCTGGACCTTGAAACAATATTCAATGCCATGGCAGGAAAGGACGCATTTATTTTTGATGTGTGCCGGAAAACAGTGCTCAACAGCCTTACGGACAAGGAGACAATAATATACCGTCAGGATGTGATGCGGGATGCCATAGACAACCCGGAATTAATAAAAGAAATGTATTCTACCATTGTCAGCGCGGTTGCTGAAGCAAAGAAGCAGCATTTCTGGATAAGCCGATCGAACCCGGAGTTTGTGCTTCATGAATCCATATCGATATTGAAGATTTATCTTTCAGCCATTGAAAAAATCAGGGAAATGGGCAGGACAGCATTGCCATCACTGCATTCGGATGGATTCAGGCAGCTCTTCACCATGATAATCCGTGAATTCAGTGAAGAATACATGAGTGTGGTATCGGGCCATCTTGAGAGCCTTCGCTTTCCAAGAGGCATATACGTTCGTGGTGGGCTTGGAATGGGAAATTCCCTGACAGGATATACCCTTGTAGTGCCTGATGTGAAGCCTGATAAGATTGTGGAAAGAATTGCACACATAAGGGAGCCGCACTATACATTTATCCTCCCTGAGCGGGATGAGAGTGGCGCCCAGGCAATGGCCGAGATGCGCGTAAGAAGCATAAAAGAAACCTCTGAAATAGTCAGCGAATCCGCGGAAAACGTTCTCAATTTCATCGACAGGCTGAAGACGGAAATAGCATTCTATCTTGGAGGACTCAATCTGTGGAATGTCCTAAAGTCCATAGGCGCCAGGGCCGCGTTTCCATTGCCGGTAAAGGGCGCTGAGAGCGGCACCAGCTATCAGGGCATATATGAAATGGCACTCAGCCTCAGGATTGATCAGACTGCGGTAGTAAACTCACTCCATGCTGAGAGCGACAGCCTTATATTCATAACAGGCGCCAACAAGGGAGGAAAATCCACTCTTCTCAGGGCAATAGGCCAGGCACAGCTCCTGATGCAGTGCGGACTGTTCGTGGCTGCGGAATCCTTCAGTACATATATTGCAAAAAGTATCTGTACCCACTTCAAGAGGGAGGAGGATACCGGCATGGCCATGGGCAAATTTGATGAGGAATTGAGCAGGATGAGCACAGTGGTAGACCATATTGTTCCCGGGAGCAGATTATTTTTCAATGAATCCTTCTCTTCAACAAATGTGAGGGAGGGTTCAGAACTTGCCATGCAGATAATTAACTCCCTGCTGGCTAAAGGCATAAAAATAATATTTGTCACCCACTTCAACGAACTTGCGGAGGCATATATCGGTAGCCCGTACAGGCCCACTTTCATGAGGGCGGAAAGGCTGGAAGATGGAACCCGTACCTTCAGGATTCTTCAGGCAGATCCCATCCCTACCAGTTTTGGGTATGATATTTTCCTGAAGGTTTTTGGTGAAGACAGTGGGATCGGAAACGAAATGCCTGCGGGGAAGCCTGAAAGTGCCGGAACGTTTTGAGATCAGCACCGGTTTAACTCCACGTACCATGAAATAATGATGCCATGCATCGGTGGTGATCATGCCGGTGCCAGGGCATTCGTGTAAGCCAGAAATCTTGCCGGAATAGGCCGCTCAAGCTTCCAGACTATATTCATTGGCCTGCTCCCGGTGTGGCTGATATATTCAGCATTACCAAGGAAGGTGTATGGGGCGGCACCAACCGTATCTTCACGATTTTCGCGGACAAACAGCAATATTCTCCCTCCCTGCCTGCGGTGATTTATATACCTCTGCCCTGTTGCTGAATCCTCTGAAGTTGTGCTCTGGCTCTGCCAGTGAAATAAAACATCACTTATTGAGTAGTCCCTGTACATTGTGGATGGAGAATAGTGGTCTTCAGATTTGTTCAGCGTTACGAATAGTATGTCTGTTTTCCTTTCAGGAAAATATTTCACCCCTTCTCTCACATTTCCAGGTGTGAGATAATCAAACGCAACAAGAATCTGATCACGCGTATAGCTGCAGTGCAGATAGAGTGGGGATTCAAAACCAGTGTCCACATGTTCATCCACAAAGTCAATGTTGTTGAGGCTGTACTGCAACAGTTCCATCAGATCACTGTACATGTTTGTGCTTTCCCTGATTTTCAATAGCCCATCCTTAAGATCTGCAAATCCACATTTCTCGGGGGTTTTCTGCCATATTGTGAAGTGGAACATCATAAGCATTCTGTATTTTTCAGGATCAAGCCTCTCTACAACCAGAGAATCTATGCTGCTAAGAACCTGGATCAGAAATTCCAGCCACTCCCTTGAATTTATTGAGCATATGCGGGCAAATGCCCTGGTCATGACACTTTCGAGAGGTTCAAGGAAATCTTCAATTATGCCCGCCCTGGCCTTCAATCTTGAGAAACTGTATCTACCGAATATTTCACGTATATCCATGTGATAATACCTCAGAAAATTCTCCAGTGAAAGTTCCATTGAAGCATTCTCCTGGAATGCTGAAATCCTGGATACCATGCCGGAGAGGGAGCCAATTGATTCCCTGATATTCTTCAGTATAAATTCAGTGGCCCTGCGTTCCATCTGAATATAGCACCCAGCCGGGACTCCAGGAAAACCATTCTTAATTTCATTTAAAACGCCTCTGTTGTTCCTGCCAAGGAGAGCCCTGAACTTAGATTCAAAGTCATACCTGTGGTTTGCCTGCCCGACAAAGTCCAGCACTGTCAAGCATTCCTTGTCCTCAGTTATCCTGAGGCCACGTCCAAGCTGCTGCAGAAAAACAGTAAGGCTTTCTGTGGGCCTCAGGAAAAGAATTGTGTTTATTTCCGGTATATCCACTCCTTCATTGTACAGGTCAACAACAAAAATGAACCGGATCTTTCCCGATGCAAGACCCTCCCTTGCGGTAAACCTCTCGTCATCATGTGAATCTGCAGTCAGGGTCAATGAGGCTATGCCAGCATCGTTAAACTGCCTTGCCATGAAATCAGCATGCAGTTTTGAGACGCAGAACCCGAGACCTTTTACAGCCCTGATATCTGTGACGTATCTCATAACCGAATCGATTATGAGCGTTGCCCTTTTGATCCCCCAGCCATGTTCGTCCGTATATAATTGTTCAATCTCTGAGGGGTCATAGCCACCCCTTATCCAGCGGAGGCCATGGAGGTTCACAGGATCAGTGATGACGAAATACTGGAAGGGGCTCAGCAATTTTCTCTCAATGGCTTCAGGAAGTCGAATTTCCGCAGATATATGATTTCCGAAGTAACTGAGTATGTTTCTGCCATCCATACGTTCCGGGGTTGCCGTAAGCCCCATGAGTATCTTTGGATGGTAATGCTCCAGAAGCTTCTGGTAACTCGCCGAGGCTGCATGGTGAAATTCGTCTATAACTATGTAATCATAATAATAAGGGTCGGTCCTAAGAAACAGTTCCTGTGAGTTGAATGACTGGATACTAACGAAAAGATGTTCCAGGCTTGATGGTTTGAAATTACCAACCATCAGATCTCCGAAATTATAGTCCCTTAGAACCCCCCGGAAACAATCCAGGCTCTGCCTTAGAATCTCCTCTCTGTGGGCTACAAAAAGCAGCCGGTGTCTTCCATTTTCAGCAGAATTGCGGAATTCCCTGTAATCGAATGCAGAGATTACGGTTTTTCCTGTGCCGGTAGCAGCCACAACCAGATTCCTGTAATTATTATGAACCAGTCTTTCTGCTTTCAGTTTCTCCAGAATCTCTGACTGATAGGCGTAAGGATGTATATGGAAAATGAAAGGAGCGGAACTGGCAACGCCCCTGTTTCTTTCAGCATCTATGGCCTTTATGAATCTTTGACGATCTTCCCGCATGTATGGCTCAAAATCCTTTGAGTTCCAGTAAGTCTCAAAGGTTGCACTGATCTTCTTCATGGTGTTTGCCAGATCCTTCTCTGTGACCTTTACATTCCACTCAAGACCGCTGGAAACTGCCGCATTTGAAAGATTAGATGATCCAACATAAGCTGTGGAAAAGCCATTTTCTCTGTTAAATATATATGTCTTGGCGTGCAGCCTAGTCCTCTTAGTATCATATGAAATTCTGATCTGAGTATTCTGAAGCTTGCTTATCTCTTCCACGGCTCTTATATCCGTTGCACCCATGTATGAGGTGGTAATCACCCTAAGCTCTCCACCTCTGGAGGTGAAATCCCTGAGAACATCAATGATGAGGCGAAGCCCGCTCCATTTGATAAAGGAAACAAGCATATCTATGGAATCGCAGGATTGTATCTCTCTCTCCTGAGTTCAGAATAGAGGGGGGGCTCACCAAGAGACCCTGTAAAAAGGGAGCTTCTTGAAATTGATGATTCCGGCCTGATGACTGTATGATCTTCAAGCATAGGATCACCTCCTGTGACCCCACCAGAAACAGACAGCAATTTTTCCCCGGCGCCGTGGATGAAGAATGGGTTCATATCCATCCCAATTTTCCTGAGGCCCAGCGATTCAAGCGATCTGTTCAGCAGGGAAATTAGCTCGCTAATGCTGGCTCCTTTTTCCCTCAGGAGCTGAAGATACTTTTCAATGGTTTCTGCCAAATAAGATGCAAGCATGCCAGAAGCTTCTTCTCCGCCAATTTCTGCCTTACTTACGTTTGCTGTGTCAAGTGATTTTATTTCATCATATATCAACTGGTTGATTACTTGTTCATAGATTCCAGGCTTGAGCATGGCATTTCAATAGAGGCACCTCATATTAATGTGGTGGAAACACTGAGGTAGTTGCCATTTTAAAATAATCTGGTGGCCAGGCACTACACGTCTGTGACAGGAAAATTGCACAAAATTTGCATTGTTACAGCAGAATCGCAAGCAGGCGCCTTTACGGTTACATGCATAGTATATTGCAGAAACCAAATTATTTAATATTGCACAGTGATTGTTCATCTATGAAATGGGTAACCCGTGAAAATGCCAAAGTTGATCGGATTGCTTGCCCATGGCTCATAAGCAGATTCGTTGATAAAAAGGCAGAATTCTTTTTTGTGCCAAAGGAACAGGTCCTGGAATTTGCCAGGGCTAACGGGGCAACCGCGTTTGACAGCCCCGGAGCCGAAATTACACATTACAAGGAAAATGGTTACGAATACGTCAGTTTTGACGCAGTTATCAGGAAGTACAACCTGAAGGACCCTGCCTTGCTTGAACTGGCAAGGATCGTGAGGTCTGCTGACGCAGAACCTCCTGATGCTGTTCCTGAAGGTGCCGGCCTGGAGGCTGCTGCTCTTGGATTTAGAAGGATAGCGAAAGATGACCACGAAAACATGAAAATTCAGTTCCCCCTGTACGATGCTCTTTATGAATACTGCAGGTGGAAGATAGAGGAGCACGGAAAGCTGGAGCATTCCAGATAAGTACTGGTGCTTTTACGGATGGCACTGTTTTTATGAATAGAACCGTTAAATGCGGCATCAGATGTTTCAGACCGTGATTGCAGCTTCATGGCAGGGCAGATATATCTGCGGTTTACAGCACAGAAATTAACCATAAGGAGCCGGGAAGATGTTGTGAGGCAACTGAATTGAGGGCCTTCTCAACCCTTGAATATCTCTCAAACACATGAGTGGTGAAGTAAAACTCCCTTATCTGTGGCATCTTGAGTTCCAGTTTTCCATCTGTGGTTTTCAGTGATATCTTTCTTGAACTGTTTCCATATCCCTTTCTCTGTTCTGATCTCTCGTATAGCAGTGAAGAGATCTGTATCCTTCCCTCTTCTTCCATTACTGTGTTGAGAAATCATTCCATCAGTTCCATGATGTCATTATAATCAGTATCATGATAAGATCTAATCTCTTGTACAGCAAGGGTATTTATTTTCAATTAAACACGCTAAACACATTAAACCGAAATAGATAGACGATCCGCATCATATACCCATTATCTGTTTACATATAATTTAGAAAATAAAATTCTGCCATCCATATAAAAATTTCAGTGTGTATTTATGCACATAATGACACAAAAAAAGAGAGTCAGTTTATTCATTGACGGTAAGCTTGTAGACAGGGCCAGGGTCTATGGGCTTAACCTTTCCAGGTTCATGACCTCCTGCCTAAAAGTTTGGTGAGAAAACCCGGCATTCCCTTTGCATGCAGAACCAGAAAAACACAGAATGGACCGGTCGGGATTTGAACCCGAGGCCTCCTGCTTGCAAAGCAGGCGATCTACCGCTGATCTACCGGCCCAAAATTTTACCAGGGTGATGAAGTAGCCTGAAAGTATTAAAACACTAAAAAGACTTTTGCTCAGCTTGCAGGGACTTGCGTGTAATATTGGTAGCTGATTAGGATTCTGAGAACACTATCTGGAAAGAACAATTTTAGCATCTGCAGCAAACGCATCAGCCTCGGTAAGTATGAGCGGATTGATATCAAGGGATACGATATTTCTGCCAAATTTGCGAATCAGTTGTGAAAGTGATAATACTGTATCCACAAGCTTATTCTCGCTTATTTTAATGCCCCTGAACCCTTCTACAAATCTTCCAATGGAAGTCTCCCTGATCATTTCTCTCACATCAGAACCGGATAAATCAATAAACCTGAAAGAGACATCGTCAAAAATCTCAGCCAGAATGCCACCTGCTCCGAGCATAATGACGTGGCCAAAGGTTGGATTGTTGTTTACTCCAAGTATTGCCTCCACTTTTCCATGAATCATTTCCTCAATCAGAAATTTGTAACCTAGGAATCGTGATGACAGATCAGTAAAGGATTCTTCAAGCTGCTGCCGATTGTTTATTCTCAAGATTACTGCTCCTGCATCAGACTTATGCAATAAATCGTGTCCAACAGCTTTCAGCACCAAAGGATAACGAAGTGGTACAACATCCGGAAGAGAATTTTCTTTAACCAGAACACCCGGGGGTGTCATTATCTTGAATTTTCTTAAAAGAGTTTTTGCCTGGAATTCATCCATGACACCTCCAGGGTAATCATCATACGACAGCATTTTTCTTCCTCCTGACATAGAATGAATATTTTGCAAGCGCCTCTGCGGAGCGAACGGTTCTTGATATGCTGGGAAAGGCGGGGACTTGCTCTTTTTCCAGCGAAAATAGCATCTGTTTCGCCTCCTTGAATCCCAGAACCCCAACAAGAAGGGGCTTGCCTATTCTATGCCATTTGACTGCAACATCAACCAGATCCATGGTCATTTTAGGGGTCTGTGGAAGTGCATATAGCATTATCATGTCCACCTCATCTGCTTCGTTCAGTATGGCTAAAATGTCGTTAACCTGATTGACACTGCCATCAGCTGTTATGTCTACAGGATTCTGCACTGATCCAAATGACACAATAACCTTTCTTATCTCAGCCTTTGTGTGTTCAGAAAATTCAGCTATTTTAAGATCAGGATGGGCAGGAAGTGACAGAAGGTCTGTTGTAACAACCCCAACTCCCCCAGCACTTGTTAAGACGGCTATTCTGTTACCATTGGCATGGCTGGAGTAAGAAAGCGCCCTTGTGAAGTCCATCAGTTCCGTCTCATTTTGGGCACGGACGATGCCAATCTGCCTGAATATCCCTTCTATAACCCTATCGTCTGTAGCCATCGATGCAGTGTGGAGCATTGCTGCCTTTGCCGCTGTCTCAGTTCTTCCAGATTTTAGTATCACCAGGGGCTTATTTTTTACAACATCACTCGTGATCCTGAAGAAGTCATGTCCCCTGGGTATGCTTTCAAGGTAAAGTGCTATGCCTTTCACTTCAGGCTTTGAGGCAAGATAGGTCAGGAGGTCAAGTTCATCCAGATCCGATCTATTACCTACGTTTACAAATGAGTGTATCCCTGTTCCGAATTCGGAGATCGTATCCATTGTAAGGAGTCCCAGTGCACCACTCTGTGATATGAATGCGATTGGCCCGCTGGATGGAAATCCAACCCTATCTGCAGGAGTGAGTGTTGTATTGAGCCCACTCCCCGGAACATATATTCCGACGGTGTTTGGTCCTATTATCCTGGTGCCTGTACCCTCAATAAGGGAGCTTATCCTGGACTGCAGAGCTTTTCCATCGTCTCCGGTTTCTGCAAACCCTCCTGGGATCATCACTATGAATGGCACCTTAAGGGATACGCAATCCTGTACAACGGAAACAGATGACCTGGCTGGAATGGCAATAATGCACAGATCAATGCCATAACCTATTGATTTTATGTCAGGGTAGCATTTTAGCCCCATTATTTCATCCTGTGAAGGATTGACCGGAAATATCCTGCCATGGTATCCGGAGGAAATCAGGTTTTTCAGGATCACATTCCCAATTTTTCCAGGATCATTTGAGGCTCCCACTAGGCTTACAGACTCAGGTCTAAATAACCTTTCAAGCACATGAGGTGATTCACCGTGGGAATAATAATTATATTATTTAAAATGAATTTTAACATTTAATAAAAATTTCTGCACACATATGTAATTCTTTTTTCTGATCTTTTAGATTTAGAATTCAGATTTAATTAGATTCAATTAGGTGAAATTATAAAATCCATGATTAATGCAGAACGGACAAGCATTAATTCTTCATTCTGGAATAAAATTTCCACTCTGTTGTCTTATATTTTATATCCATGTAACAATTTGCCCACTGATGCAGCTGGTAAAACTCGGAGGAAGTGTGATAACAGTCAAATCAAGATACCGTTATTTTCTCCAGCAGACCACCAGAAGAATTGTGCATGAACTTAAAAGGATTGATGACGAAATAATTCTGGTTCATGGGGGCGGATCCTTCGGGCACATAAAGGCAAGTGAATTCAGTTTGAATGGAAGTCCAGCATCCTCTGTACCTGATGGCATTTCCATTGTTCACAGGGACATGATGGAACTTAATCAAAGAATTATTACCGTAATGTTGTCCGAAGGAATGCCTGGGATTGGAATGCCGCCCTCCACGTTCGCGGATCCCTTTATGCCACCCTTCGGTCTGATTGAATCATATGTGGAAGCTGGAATGTTCCCCGTAACATTTGGTGATGTATATATCCGGAATGGGAATTCAGGTATTGTATCCGGCGATGATCTGATGCTGGCCCTTGCACTTCATTTCAAGCCCAGCAGAGTGATGTTTCTGAGTGATGTTGACGGAATATACGACAGAAACCCCAAGACGCACCCAGATGCCGAACTCAGGAAAGAAGTAAGGGGAAATGAAGCGTTCGAGCTGAACAGGGATGACGTTACTGGTGGAATGGGTAAGAAATTGGGCATAATGAAGCGAATAGCAGAAACCGGAACCGACGTATACCTGCTGAACGGCAGGCATCCCGATAGGATCTGGAATATGGGGACAAAGGAATTCGTGGGTACGGTGATTCATTGATAGAAAACCGCAAAGAGGAACATATACGCATAGCGGAAACCGAGAATGTAACGACAAAACATAATTACTGGGATGATGTGGAGATCATTCATCAGGCAGTGCCGGAGGTGGATTTTGATTCCATAGATACAAGTGTGAAATTCCTCAACCACAAAATTTCACATCCAATGGTTATTTCATCAATGACGGGTGGGACTGACCTGGCAAAGAAGATAAACTACAATCTTTCAACTGTTGCTGAAAAATTCAACATACCCATGGGAGTTGGAAGCATGAGGGCAGCAGTTGAGAAGAAAGAACTGGCCGAAACATTCTCCGTAATCCTTCAGAGCAAGGTTCCAGTGAGAATAGCAAATATTGGGGCCCCACAGCTTATAAAGCAGTCAAAACCCGCGTTTACTGATAGGGATATAGAATATGTAATGGGGCTCATTGAAGCCGATTACCTCATAGTGCATTTCAACTTTCTTCAGGAAATGGTGCAGCCTGAAGGAGACAGAAATGCAGTGGGAATCCTCCGGAGGCTGAAAGAAATAGCGGGTAGTTACCCTGTTATTGCAAAGGAAACAGGAAATGGGATATCACACGAAGCAGCACTGTCGCTTAAGGACGCAGGAGTGAAGGCCATAGATGTCGGTGGAATGGGCGGCACATCCTTTGCAGCAATAGAATATTACCGGGCCAGGAAGAGCGGCGATGTTGAAAAGATGAATTCAGGAAAATCCTTCTGGAACTGGGGAATACCATCGCCGGCATCAATAAAATACTGCCGGGTGGGGGTTCCGGTTATCGGAAGCGGCGGCCTGAGGAACGGCCTGGATCTTGCAAAGGCAATCATGATGGGTGCAGAGGCGGGAGGCTTTGCAAGGACCCTGCTGAAAAGCGCCGATTCCTCTCTGCAGGATATTGAGGGTACAGTCCTTCAGATCATTCGTGACCTTAAGATTGCAATGTTTCTTACAGGGTCCTCTTCAATTGAGGGACTGAAGAAAGCCCGGCATTTCATAAGAGAGCCGTTGAAATCATGGATTGATGCCTATGACAGATGATGTATACGATGATGAAATCCCAAAGGAATTCGTGACAGAAACTCCATGCCCTTCGTGTGGAGAATTTCTCTACTTCATCTTCTACAGGACAAACATAACATACGAGGAAGCCGTGGAGATAGAGACTTTCTTCTGCAAGAAATGCCTGTATAAAAACACCCAGATTAGGCAGATAGATCGCAGGGAGCCAAAAACTCTGGTGTTTCAGGTCAGGAACCATGATGATTTGCGAACAGTTCTCTACAGGTCTCCAGAGGCAAAAATAAGCATACCTGAACTGGAGGCTGATATAGAGCCAGGTGAAATCTCAACCGGGGAAATAACCACTGTTGAAGGAATACTCAGCCAGATTCTGGATAAGCTACAGCTTCTGGATGATGACGATGCCTCTCCGGATGATCTCAAGGCAATCAGGGAGAGAATAAAAAGAATCATTCACGGAAACGGGGAAACGTTCACCTTTGTAATGGACGATCCCATGGGGAAAAGCCGCATAAACAGCGGAAGGGTAATAACGCTCAAGCATGAAGGATAAGGCATCAGGGCACATACATAACGTGTCAGATTTATATATACTCCAACAATGATCCTGCGGTGCATAGCACATGACAATCGACTATACATCAGCATTGTTAGCCATAGCGGCATCCATATCAATAGCTGGCGGACTTATAGGTACAGGTATGGCACAGCAGGGTATCGGCGCCGCCGGAATGGGGATTATTGCTGAAAAGCCGGAAAAGTTTGGGCAGGTACTGATATTTTTCGTTATCCCGGAGACCCTGTGGATAATCGGGTTTGTCCTTGGAATAATTCTGCTTCTGCATATCCTGTGATGGTAAGATATGACGCTGGAAGAT
>JAJZAW010000001.1:52159-63456 GCA_021799185.1 Thermoplasmata archaeon | reverse complement strand
CAGCACAGGCCCACCAGAACCAAAGGATGCACCTATTGCACCGGGAACTCCAGCCCCCATTGTCCCCAGCCAGGATGAGAAAAGAAACCTGTGCCCCTCCTTCAGCCTGAGATTGCGTGCTGACCAGACTGTCACATTGCCGGTGTCAGCAACAATGACGGCATTGTCCTCCAGCTTACCGGATAATGCTGCAACAACAGTCTCTGGCTTTAAGGGCTCAGTTGCGCTTCCCTCAACGGCCTTCAGGCTGTCAAGCCATTTAGCCTTGTCCTGTGACAGATCATCGTAATATTTCTTCTGTTTTTCCTTTACATTAACCCTCTTGAGGAACTGGCTGGCAGTGCAGACACAGTAATGGTCTGGATTTACTCTTTTGCCTATCTTGAGCGGATTGGAATCCACCTGAATGTACTTCACACCTTCCGGCAGGAACTGAACATATGGAAATGACGTGCCTATAAGTATTATGAGATCAGCCTTTTTCACAGTGGCTACCGATGGTTTGGTGCCGAGAAGCCCCAGTCCCCCCATTACATGTGGATCCATGTCAGAAAGTATCCCCTTGCCGTTAAGCGCATATATGAGCGGCGCACCTATTTTTTCCGAAAGGTTTTTCAGGCCCTCTGCGCAGCCAATAGCTCCGCGCCCGTACATTATGACAGGGCGGCTGCTTTCGTTGATGGCTTTTTCAATGCCACCAAGATCAGGCTCCATTGAAACTGATGGCTTTTCCGTCATTCCATAGTTATCATGCAGTTTTACAGGCGATCTGAGTATGTCCACAGGAAGATCAAGGTGGGCAACTCCGGGATGCGTGCGCGCCTCAAAAATGGCTCTTTTCACGAGATGCCCTGCAGAATCCGGGTTTATTATTCTTGCCTGAAATACTGCAACATCACTGTAGAGATGCATCATGTCAACCTCCTGGAAATAATCAGTCCCGATGAGATCGGTCTCTATCTGTCCGGTGAGTGCAAGGACAGGAGATGACTCCATCTTTGCATCGTAAAGGCCATTGAGGAGATGTATGGATCCTGGCCCGGAGGTACCCATGCAAACTGCAATATCCCCCGTATATTTGGCTTCAAAAGATGCCGCCAGCGCAGCGCCTTCCTCGTGCCTTACCTGAATGAATTCTATCGCCTTATTTCTTCTTATGGCATCCATCAGTGGATTCAGGGAATCTCCAGGTAGTCCGTATATCCTTTTCACGCCGGATTTAACAAGGGCATCTATTATCAATTCCGCTACCGTGGTCATAAATCAACATGACCATCTTCATAGTTTAACCTTTGTAGCTGGAATACAGAACAATATGAAAAAAATATATGCACACAGTGATTTAGCTTGCCTCTGCAAATGCTTTCCCACTGCACCATAGCTGAATGGTCAAGATAATATGCCAGTGAACCATCTGCAAAAGATGCCGATCCATACCCGAATAATTAAGGCCGATCAGGACAGCCCTGATCCTGATGCTATCCATTCAGGTGCTGAAGTGATTCTTTCCGGAGGCACCGTGATCTTCCCCACTGAAACTGTTTATGGATTAGGGGCAAACGGCTTGGACCAGAAGGCATGCCTGAAAATATTCACTGCCAAGAACCGGCCGCCGGATAACCCGCTCATACTTCACATATCTTCTCTTGAGATGCTTGATGGCATAGCTGTTATCCGGGACAATGGCCTCAGGAGGAAGCTGGCACGCTTCTGGCCTGGCCCTTTTACTGTACTGCTTACAAAAACCGATGCGGTTCCCGATGCGGTCTCTGCAGGGCAACCCACAGTGGCTGTAAGAATGCCTGACAACCGGCTTGCACTGGATCTCATATCGGCCTCGGGCGTGCCGGTTGCAGCACCAAGTGCTAACCTCTCCACGAAGCCCAGTATCACGGATTCACAGCATGCCATCCAGGAAATGTCTGGCAGAGTCGATCTAATTTATGATTCCGGGAAGACAAGTTTTGGGCTGGAATCAACAATACTTGACGTCACCACATCTCCCCCCAGGCTGCTCAGGGCAGGATCAACAACCGTTGAAAGCCTTCGGGAGGTTTTTGGGGAGATCGAAATATCAGAAGCTGCCAGAGGAACTGTGGAGAGTGATGTGGCCATAACGCCCGGGATGAAGTACAGGCATTATGCGCCTGAAAAACCGTTTTTCCTGATGGAAAGCGTGGATGAATTCAGGAGGCTTGAGAACCTTGACACTCACGGTCTTGGAATCCTTGCAATGGGCGCTGATGAGGTATGCAGCAGTGATCAGTGTCTCAGGCTTGGGAGCCTGAATGATCTCAGGCAGATTGGACATAATCTGTTCTCAGCCTTCAGGCAGCTGGACCAGAGCGATTTTACCATGGCAGTGATACATCCGTTTCCCGAATACGGATACGGCTTGGCCATCATGAACAGGATTCGAAAGGCGACAGGCCACAGGGTCGTAAGCGTGGAAGATATACTTGAGATATCTGGGGATTTGAAGAAGCTGTAACGACGGCCGTAACTCCTGTGACGGTAACTGCAATTCCTTTTATATAATCTCCAAATTTCTGAGAATGGCAAAAGTTGGGGTTATTATGGGCAGCAGCAGTGATTTTGACCATATGAGAGATGCCATAGGTGTCCTTGGAGAACTTGGAATTGAGGTTGAATACAGGATAGTTTCGGCACACAGGACTCCAGATCTCATGTATGAATATGCCAAAAACGCCCAGTCAAGAGGAATCGAAGTTATCATAGCTGGAGCCGGAGGATCTGCACATCTCCCAGGAATGACTGCTTCACTTACTCCGCTTCCTGTAATAGGGGTGCCAATACAGACAAGAAGCCTGAACGGGCTAGATTCTCTGCTGTCAATAGTGCAGATGCCTGCAGGCATTCCTGTGGCAACCGTTGCAATAGGAGGATCAAGAAATGCTGCACTGCTGGCTGCAAGGATACTTGGAATAAAATATCCCGAAATTGCAGAGAAGGTTAGAAAGTACATGGAGAATCAGACAAAGAAAGTTCTGGGTGAAAAGCTGGAATGAACATAGGCATAATCGGTGGCGGACAGCTGGGCTGGATGATGATACTTGAAGGCCGGAAGCTAGGATATGGATTCAACTGCATCGATTCAGATTTTTCAAAGCCCGGTGTGCGCATAGCAGACAGGGGCTATGCCTATGATCAATACCGTGACTTTGTGGATTCATCTGACATTGTGACATATGAATTTGAACACGTTGATGACAGGGTGCTTGAGTATGCCGATTCCTGCGGAAAACTAAGACCAGGGATGCTCCCCATAAAACTTAAGAGAGACCGATCCCTTGAAAAGGAGTTTCTCCAGGATGCTGGACTGCCGGTTGCGCCATTCACGGTGGTGAACAGCTTAGAGGAGCTCAGAAAAGCCTCATGGGCATATAACCGGTCCATAGCCAAATCTGCCATTGGCGGATATGACGGAAAGGGCCAGTATCCGGTTTCACCAGGCATGATTCCTGAAGGAATGCCCCACGGAAAATATGTGCTGGAAGAGTTCGTTGATTTCAGTGAGGAGGCGTCCGTCATTGCATCCAGGGACATACACGGGAAAATGGCTTTCCACACAGCGTCACTGAACGTAAATATGAATGGTATGCTTGTCTACAACATTGCTCCCTTCCATGACAAAGGAATGAAAGATGTCTCACGGAAACTACTTGAAAAGCTGGATTACACCGGAGTAATGGGAATAGAATTCTTCATCAGAAATGGCAAGCCCATGATCAATGAATTCTCACCGAGAGTCCACAATTCCGGCCACCATACCCTCCTGGGCTCATCCATATCACAGTTTGAGCAGCACGTCAGGGCAATAGCCGGGCTCCCTGTCCCTGATCCGGTGCTGCTTTCTGCTTCAGGCATAGTAAACATCATAGGAAGGGCGCTGAATAAAGATTTGAAGAATAAGATCCTCCAAATACCGGGAACGCAGATATACTGGTATGGAAAGGACAATGCAAAGAAAAGGAGAAAAGTTGGCCATGTCAACGTTGTGGCAAATTCAGCAGGGGAAGTTAAGGAAAGAATAGATGAGCTTATTGGCATACTGTATGGAGAACGAATCCTGGAGTTCCTGGAATATTCCTAGAGTATTACCACAGCCTCTACGCCAGGAATCTTTTTCAGGTCAGATAGAAGGTGCCCCGGAATTGTGCTGTCTGTCACTATGGTTGCCCTTGGGCTGTCAACAAGCTCCGGATCATCCACGATCACTTGCCGTATGCTGATGTTTTCCCTGGCAATGACCTGTGACACACCTGAGATTATGCCAGGCTGGGTTGCAGATGTCGGGACTATCTGAATCACTCCCATTCCCAGTTTTGAACTGACCATTGAAAAATCAGGCAGGGGCTTCAGTTGAGAGTAGAATTTGGAAAGCTCAGGATCGGTGATTATCTTCCCCAGTATTTCAATAACTGCCCTCCTGTCCACGCCCAGTGCCTGGGCAATGGCGGAAGCCTTAACCTCTATATCTCCGCAGTATACCCTTGGCATATTCTCATGATCTTTCCTCACTGAAAGACCAAGCGAGATCAGTTTCCGCAGAACCTTGATCTGTGAAGGGTATCTTGCAAAGTTATCGTTTATGTATTTCCACATTTTCCAATCTTATTTACACTCCATCAATTACTCCATCCTCGGAGATCTGGATCACTGTTTCCCCTTCAGGAAGATAGGGCGAATCGATGAGCCTGGCAATCCTTTTGCCTCCCTTACTCTTCCTGAGATAAATCCTGAAAGTAGCAGTATGGCCAACAACATTTCCTCCAATTGGCGCAGTTGGATCGCCAAAGAACACATCCGGTCTGGCGGAAACCTGGTTTGTTACGGCTATGACGGCATTGTATATTGTACCGAACTTCAGAAGATCATGCATGTGCCTGTTAAGTAGCTGCTGTCTTTCTGCAAGCGATCCCCTTCCCATGTACTCTGACCTGAAATGGGAAGTCAGTGAATCAACTATTAGAAGTTTTATGGGGAATTCCTTGGCAAGCTCTGATGCCCTCTCAGCCAGGAGGATCTGATGATGCGAGTTATACGCCCTTGCAACATGGATTCGCTTCAGGACCTTTTCAGGATCAAGCCCTCTGAACCTGGACATCTGTATGATTCTCTCGGGGCGGAATGTGTTCTCAGTGTCTATGATGAGAACATCTGAATCAAAGCCTCCGTTTTCCACAGGCATTGTGGCATTCACCGCAGCCTGATGCATGATCTGGGTCTTGCCCGATCCGAATTCGCCAAAGAATTCAGTAATTGACTGGGTTTCAAATCCCCCTCCCAGGAGGTTGTCAAGATTCTTACTGCCTGTGGTTAGCTTCTTAACCTCCTTCCTGCGCTCAAGTATCTCCTCTCCGGTTTCGAAGTTGCCCACATCTGCATATTTCCTGGCAGCAGCTATTATCTTTGATGCATTCCCCTCGGCGATGCCTGCAACATCTGAAAGATCCTTCGGGGATGCCACGGCTATTGTCATCACGTCATCGTACCCGTTTTCCCTCAGCTTTTCTGCTGTTGCTTCTCCAACTCCCGGCAAATCTTCTATTGTATACTTCTTCTGTTCTTTGCTTTCAACCATTATTACACCCTGTTCCCAATATTCAGCGTCTTATCAGTCTCAGAAATGGACTTTTCTCCGTCCATTAACTGGAACATGGCCCTGATTGCGTCCACATTTTCGGGTACCACATCGCTTTCCTGATGAACTGCCTGTATGTAATTGAGTTTCGTACCTTTTAAGTTTACGCTTTCCCTCCATACAGCTATTTCATACAGATCCGATCTGGGTCTGCCCATCTCCCTGGCCATGTCCATGATCTGTGCAGTGGACGTGAGGCCGGATTTTCCGGATACAAGCATTATGCGCCTGTACCGGGACATTTCGTCAATTACCTGTTTCTGGTCTGCCTGCTTTTCCAGATCAATACTGACGACATGGACATGCATGAGTGTGGTTGGTGCCTTTATGGCAACAGTTTCAACGTCAAGGTTGCCTATTACTGTCTGCAGATCAGGGGCGTGGTGTGATGGGAACTTCAGGCTGGGTTCCAGTGCGTTTATGGGGCCCTTGGAACTGTCATTGGGATCTGTTGCCCTTCTTATCAGTGTGGCACTGACGCGTTTTACCCCGAATGCCTTCCTTACAGAAGTAACTGTTCTGGCAAGTGCTGTGGTGTTGCACGAAACAACCCGCACATAGTCTTTCCCCCATGAATCCATGAAATTTGAATAAGCGTTGAATGAGGCCTGCGCAATATCATGATCTTCGCCTCCTTGAAAGATAGCTTTTATGCCATTCTTCCTGTAATTTTCAATGTTCTTCTTTCCCATTCCCTCGGGAGTGGCATCAACAATTATATCAGAATCTGATAAGAGGTCCTCCAGCGTCCCGGACGCCTTAAGTGAAGAACTGTTGAATGATTCAAGTGATTTCTTGTCAGCCGCGTATATTCTGAAATCGCGCGCTGCCGATTCAGCCACATAATCTGGCCTGGTCTTCACTATTCCAGTAACAATCATGTCATTCTGCAATCTCACAGCCTGAGCCACTCTCCTGCCGATGGTGCCGTAACCATTGATTCCTACCTTGATCATGTATTTACTCCATTGCCTGCCAGCATATAATAGTTCAATTCCGATGGTTCATGGATATTTTTTATATAACCTGTGACTTAAGTGCAACTTATTAATAAATGAGATTAAAGGCAATTAGAATACTAATAGTAATAATGATACTTTTGCCAATTATGGCATTTATATCCAGCACATCCTCAGGGTCAGGAGCACCTCTCCCTGTCACCAGCCCAGGATACTATAACTTCACCACTATGCCAGCGGGGCAGTTTCCGGAAAACACAAGCTGGATTGGCTTCAGAAACACAACGCTGAACACCCAGTCTGACATGATAACTGGAAACGCAGCACCGGTTTCAGGTTTCAATATCAATACCAGTGCCCCCCTCTCAAGCCCGGAATACTTTTATGCAAACCTGAACGGCACTGCCAACGAAAGTATAAAGATCACTTATTCCTGGAGCGACAGCTATAACCTGCTTACAACAATAGACAACATTGAAATGATGCAGGGGGGCAAGAATATCATCAGATACTTTTTCGGGCCCGGAGATGTCAAGGATGGCATATACTCGCAATACATATACGGAAAAGCCCTTCAAAATATTGGGAGGGATCCGGCCGTGGATTCGTTCCAGACCGTTGAATTATCGTGGAACAGGCTCCAACCCGGAATAATATTCTTTTCCACTGAGAGTGGTTATAACTCAACTGGAAACTTTCCGCTTAGCATACAGGTGAACGCCACTGTGCAGCCAGGAAACATCAGCCTGATGTTTGGCGGAAGCAACTGCAGCATTACTCTGGATGAAATTTACGTAACCAACCACAACGAAGGCTTCTCTCTTTTACCATCCAGAAACTATACATATGAGGTCCAGCAATCAGGGAACATAACCACAAACCTGGGAAATGCAACAGATCCTGTGCTGGACCCTGGGCTCAATGATGTGCTTTTCATTGCAGCTTCCAGCAACATGTCCATTTCCTACTGGAACTACGCTGACAACACAGCAGGTAAACTGGCTCAGCTGCAACCTCTCCATGAAGGCATTTTTCTCTCAACTGTTTCAGGAAACGAGGAATATGTTGCTTATGCTAACAGCACAGAAATTCATATGATCACGATTAATCTTACAGATCTATCAATCTTAACATCGGCGGCACAAGGATATTTCCCGCACTTCACCGGAATTTCATGGTTCAGCGGCAACTTTGTTATGATTTCCCGATTCTCTCTTGTAGCAGCTAATTTTACAAGTGGAATTTCCAGATCGTACAATATTTCCCTGGGCATCAACAGTTCAGTAGTCGCTGTAGACCAATCGCATGGAAATCTTACTGGAATTGATCTCAACCTCTCATCAGGCTACGCTGTTCAATTCAACCTGAATAAAACACTGGGAATGTCGGAGGCCCGTGAGAAAACATTCCTGGGAAAAGTGGCTGATACCGGATTGGCGTGGGAAACAGATGGAGTTTCCGGGATTCTGATGAACTCAACCTCCACCCCATCTTATTCTTTCAGTGTTAACCCGGATAATTACAGCCAGATGCTTATGATCAGCGGGGGCATTGATACCTGGTCTGACCTTGGTGGAATTGCCGTGAGAACTTTATCCGAACAGATGGAATTTCTTACCCCGGATGCAATAATAGTAAGCAACATTTTCCTCCAGAACGTAACCAGCGCATACTTGGACTTCAATGCTTCTGCAGGGGCTCTTGCTGCCGGAAGTGACATATACATATTTTACAGCAATTCAGAACCGCTATCCCATCAGGGGATATTGATGAAGCTGGACCCAGCAGGGATCATAACTCAAAATTCAACGGTCAGATATTCCGTGGTGTCAAACCTGACATACAGCTTGAATGTGACCCTCAATGGAGTTCCCCTTCCAGCCGGCAATGGCAACATAACAATCGACATATGGGATTTTCCAACCGGAATATACAGACTGACTGCGACCGCGACCAACATAGCTGGCTATTCGTCCTCAATGTATGAGTATATTTCTATTGACAGCCAGAGGCCAGTTATATCTGTGCATCCTGGAAATGGAACCTATATTGCTCAGTCGCAGGGGTTTTCTATCAACATAACCGGTGCTTCCGGTGTTGGGAATACAACAGTCCAGTGGAATGACGGAACATTTCGCACACAGGACCTTAGCTTTGGTCTGTTTGTTTCTTCCAGCCCCGGAAAATTGGTTCTGTGGGTTAACTTTACCGATGATTTTGGCATAGTACATTCTCGCTGGTTCAACTATACCACAATAAGCAGCATTTCAGATGGGACATCCATAGGAATAACAAATGGAACGTTTTACAGCCACAGCAACCTAACAGTCCACTGGGGCGAAACCGGTAACGTTTCTTACTATTGCCTGAACGTTCATGGAGCCGGGAGAAATTATTCGTATAAAGTATATAGAAACTGGACCGTGCTCTCTCTGGCCAATGGAAAATTTGATCTGTCACTCAATGCAACACTCCTTGACGGCGAGACTGTTTTCCTGGGATCCAGAAACTTCGGGATAGAAACATTCCACCCATTGCTAAATGTAAACACATCAGATGCAAGGCTGCTTTCATTCTATGGAAATTCGAACAACGATACGGTGGAAATAAGCGTCAGCAGCAATGTTACATCGCAGATATCCGGGTCATTGATTTACGGAGGGGCAGTGCTGAGAGAGTGGGATGTTCTGGGAAAAAATTGGAGCACTGTCCTGGATCGAAACAGTGACATTTTCCACTTTAACGGCACATATGATATGGATATCGAGGCTGCTGGAATGAGCGGCCTGATCTCCTATCATAACATTTCCTGGAGCGTTAATAACTCCATCCCTGCATTGCCATTTTTCCAGAGACATGTCGTGTATACAAATTCCACGGTATTTCCCTTCAGTTATGTGGGAAACAGAAATGTGTCCATCACTGCAAATATCAGCGGCCCTGCATCCTGGGAGTTGCAGCCCGCCGGAGGCGGGAGGATAACTCTGCCTGAAGGGAATTCATCCTATAATGTAACATTCTGCGTGAGGAGCCTGTGGAACAACTCTGCAAATGAGACAATAATTGTAATGAGCTATGAAGAACCCCCGGAAATAAATACCAAGATATCGAGAATGAACCTATCAGACACCAACACAACATCCCTTGCCTTTTCAGTTGAAGATTACGTTCCAGCATACGTTAAGGTTGAGATGAGCAATTCCACCATGCTGTACTCAGGAGATGCGGTTCGAGGCAATGTGACCATATACTTCCATTCCGACGGCAATTACAGTGTTACAGTGACAGCAATTGACCTGTGTGGAAACATGAACAGCACAACAGTGATGGGAATAAATGTCACGTATTATCCGCAAATAACCGGCATAGGAATTGCATACAGCATCATATCTGGATTTGCGGAGTTTCGTCCCGTGGTCCATGGCACTGATCTTCAGAACCTGAAATACACATGGATTGTGTCCGGGCACACATATGCGGGTTCATCTTTGAAACTGTTTCTGCTTCCAGGTTACCACGCCGTAAAACTTGAGGTTGAATTTAATGGCCAGAGCCACGCCACATCCTCAACACTGTTTACCATGGGATTTATCCCTGAGGTTCTGGCTGCTGCAATTCCCCTATCATTGATTGCATACCGGCGGATCGCTTATGATGCAGATGACGATTCTGCGGCAAAACTGATTCTAAAAATGAAAAACAGGAGTATCAGGGAAATAATGAAGGAAGGTAAAATTGGCAAAATCAGGAAGAAAACCATGGAATCTGCCTTGAAAAGATTGGCAGAAAGCGGTAAAATCCTTATTCTTAGCGATCCCGACGGCCAGAGATATGCTATGGACCCGTCAGTAGCAAGAAGATGATTCTGGACTGGTGTCAATAAAACCGTAGTGAAAAACTTATTTACGGAAATTCATATCAGCTTAAGATTCAATTTCATGAAAAACAGGACAGCAATTTCGCTCGCGGCACTGGCTTTTGTTTTCATAATGGCTTTAGCACCAATATCAGCCATGGGAAGTACCCCCACACTTAGTCTGCCGCCATCAAGCCTCCCCTCCACCACCTATTACATAAACGGAACTGAAAATCACTACACCATCAGCACAACCGAGTGGAACTCCTTCTTTGCTGACATTATAGATAACAGTACATATGTAACATACAACTGGAGCGGCAATGCCACCCAGGACCTCATTGTCTTTGACCTTTCATACACTGGGCTCAACCCCTATGGGCTTTCCCTGGTAACTGCCCTCTCTTCCATTGGTTTTCCAAGTGTACAGAATCTCACCATAGCATTCAATATGACAAAAAACCAGCAATCCCTTGTTACAAGCGGGGGCAGCCACCTGTCAAATATCAAGGCGCTTGATTCCGGTGCTTATCCTGGATTCACATGGTCCAAACCAAGAGTTACGAGCCTTTATGATGACTACAGAGATGCGGCCATAATTGTGGCAATATTCGCTGCTACTTTTGTGCTGTACTTCTACTTCAACAGAAAGCGCTGAAACCATCACTTATATATCCCATATACATCTTTTATGGATAATAGTTGAAGGGAGACAGTAGAATAGTTGTGGGCATAACAGGCGCATCAGGCACAGTTCTTGCGGCCAGGCTGCTTGAGTCGCTCAGTGATTTTGAACGCCATCTTATCATCTCCGATG
>JAJZAW010000001.1:0-52149 GCA_021799185.1 Thermoplasmata archaeon | reverse complement strand
CTCCGATGGTGCAAAGCGGGTCATGGCTGCAGAGACCAGCCTGACGCTTGAAGACTTTTCCAATCTGGCTGAGCATGTTTATGATGATTCAGATCTTGCTGCACCAGTAAGTTCCGGATCCTTCAGATTCAGGAGCTTTGTGATAATTCCCTGTTCAAATACCACTCTTGCCAGAATAGCTGCCGGTATGGCCGATACCCTCATTACTCGAATTGCCGCAGTATCAATAAAGGAGAGGAGAAGAATGGTGATTGTACCAAGAGAGATGCCGCTCAGTTCCATATACATCGAGAACATGCTTAAGGTCTCAGCGAACGGCGTAATTGTGGCACCCGCTATGCCTGGCTACTACACAAAGCCTAAAACTGCCGACGACATGATTAATTTTGTTGTATCTCGCGTTCTGGATCTGATGGGTATTGACAATGACCTATCCGAGCGATGGAAAGACTACTGAAATGAGATTCTTCGCTGACAGTATGCTTGGAAAGATGTGCAGATGGCTGCGCCTCATGGGGTATGATGTAGGTTATGCAACATCAGACATGACTGATGACGCAATAATTGAGGTATGTTCAGGGGAGAATCTGATCCTGATAACAAGAGACAGAGAATTATCCATAAGATACAGAAATTCTGTTTACATAAAATCTGACATGTATGAGGATCAGCTCCATGAATTTATAAGAAGATTCGTTCCAGATGAAACCCTCTATTTTACAAGATGTCCCCTGTGCAACGGGCTCCTCAAAGTTACTGACGACCCGGAGATAATGGAGAAACTGCCTCCTGGAGTGAGGAAAATGCAGAAAAGGGTGTATGTCTGTGACAATTGCGGAAAGGTTTACTGGGAAGGCTCACACTACACTTCCATTAGGAATGAGATCAAGGCCATAGTTGACGGAGTGGGGGAGAGGGAAGAATGAGGGTTGTCGAAAATAAGGATTCTAACTGGATTACAGTCCATGTTGACTCTGATGATGATTTATGGTACCTTAAAAATCTCATTAATCCCGGGGATATGGTCAGGATGACCACAATGAGGCGGGTGGAGAAGCAGCAGGACATGAACAGATCCAAGGAGTCCCCAAGAAAGCCTGTGACCGCCGCCATAGTGGCGGAAACAGTGGAATTTCAGGATTTCTCCGGAAACCTCAAGGTTCTCGGCACAATCCGGGAAGGCCCAGAAGACATTATTGGCGATCATCAGTCATTCAACATATCTCCAGGAGATACCTTTGACCTGAATAAACAGCAGTGGATGGAACAGCAGCGGGAACTCCTGTCGGAAGCACTTGATAACAAATTTTCACAGAAATTCTATTTCATAGCGGCCGATGATGAAGCTGCATGGATTCTTATGCTGAAATCCTACGGAATACAGAACCTGGGAAAGATAGATTCACACCTTACAGGAAAGGCCTATGAGAACAATTATTCTGAAGCCGATTTTCACAGAGAAATTGTGGAATCATGCCGCAGGATGCTTCCAGAAGGTAGCACCATTATTGTCCTTGGCCCCGGGTTTACACGGGAAAAGATAGTCAACACATTCAAAACATATGGGGGATCCGGATTTAGGGTAGTAACCTATCCTACGAATCGATCAGATACAGGGGCAGTCTGGGAATTCCTAAACACGCCGGAGGCGGATGCCATATTCAGAGACCTTAGGATTTCTGGTGATTCAAGGCTGGTTGAGGGTTTTTTGAAACATATCGGAACGGATGGTCTTGCAACTTATGGATATGCTGATGTGCTGGGTGCCCTTGAAGCTGGTGCCGTTGACACGCTGATGGTTTCTGAGGAGAAATTCAGGACTCCTGATGGCAGAAAGCTCCTGGAGCTTTCCAGAAATTTTGGCACAAAAGTACACATAATAGGGGCTGGCACCGATCCTGGCCGGATAATTTCAAATTTTGGTGGTTACTGCGCGATTCTAAGATACAGGTTATCATGACCCGGAATGGTGTTTACGCTACAAAAATACATATAAGTATGTAGACTTAGGGACTGTTCTGCTCCGATGGTGTAGTCCGGCCAAGCATATCGGCCTTTCGAGCCGACGACCCGGGTTCAAATCCCGGTCGGAGCATTAGTTTCATTCCCGCTGGTTCTTCTCCTAGAAAAAATTTCACCTTCTTGGCCTCCTGTATTGCTGCGTCTGGGATGGATGGAGATATATTTGAGTGCTTGACAGATCTTCATGCCCAAGCAGCCCTGAGACATAATAGATGGAAGTTTCAAAAGTACTAGTTAGTATAGCAGCAAGTCACTTTAGAGGATTGATAATAAAGTGCCATGCAACAAACAATCCTTAGATCAGCAGGCTGGCTATCCAAAAAAGAACTCTCTTTCGGACACTAAAATTATGGGTAGGGAGTATATAAATAAAAGCAGAAGTTTCAAGGGACAAGTTTTTGAGACAAAGATTCAAGTTCATCTCAACCCCCAGAACATCCAGCTCTCTGGGAATTTCATTCCTAAATATCTAATATAAAGAGCAAGTTGGCCATCATGAAACAGCTCATGCTCCATTATCCAGGAAACAACTATTTCTGGACTTGTTTTTCTGTGCTTTTCCCCAACATATTTCACAACATTTGAGCAGTCAATATTGAGCCTATAAAGCTCATCTTCAGGAATTTTCGAAAGAACTGATTTAAGTCTTTTATCCTCATTCAAAAGAGCTTTGATCATGCCATATTTGTCATTTTCAAGGGTGTGGTTAATGTCAGTCCTGAAGAAGTCAAGGCTACCTGTAACCATGGAATCTGTGTAGCATCTCTCCATATCAAGAATGTGCCTGAATTGCTTTCCGAATGAACCTGCACCTGCTATTGGTGCCAGGGAGAGCTGATCTTCCCTGAGGAAATTTAAAAGATCTAGGGTCAAGTTCCTGTGAAATGTGAAAGTCTCAAAAGCCCTCATAATATCATCATGGATTAGATCCACCCCCCAACCAATTTTTCATCTCTTTCCTGTCTTCATCATCAAACGGTATATTCACATAATGCTCGTATTGCGTCACTGTGGTGTGGCCCTGGCTCAGTGCAATCTGCAATGACTTGTCCGGATAGTAAAACACCAGCCAGGATTCCCAGGTCTTCCTGAATGTCTTATTGTTCACTGGAGTTCCCTCGAGGATCCTTTTCGATAATCTTCTCAGCTTCATGTCAAATGCAGGAAGTTCAGGCAATGGATGAGGTGCCTGGAATAAATCAGAAATAAGAGTTTTACCAATATCGCTTAGCCTTATTGCCCTCTCCTTCTGTTTTGCCTTGACTTTCATCATGGAACCTCGAGGGAGATATACAAACCTTCCATCCAGCCAGCCAGGATTTTCACTGAATCTCTGCAATTCAGCATACCTCATTCCCGTTACGAGAAGGGAAGTGCAGATCCTTTTCGTGTTGATGTCCAGGTTATCCCTCAAAGTCCCCCATTCCGATGGTCTAAGTATCCTGACCTCAAACTTTTCCGATGATCTGACTATGGCCCTCAAAATGCCTGTTAAGTTTGTGCCAAGACTTAATGGTTTTTCTATGGCGGTTTATATACTGACCTTTGGAAACCTGGAAATCGATATATAACTGGCGTTAAGTTTTACCTTAAAAGTTAACGAAAAATGAAAAAGATGAGTTCAGGAATCCCGAGGATTAAATGAGCCGATTGATGGTATTGACAGAATAATAGTATGGACCAAAGCCATCAAAGAATGATACCGTAACTTTAGCGGAAAACTGAGTTAAATTGGTGATTGACTCATTTGCTGACACTGAATGGTAAGTAGTTTGATAGATTGTTCCGTTTATAACAGAATGGTGATTGTTCTCGGTCGGAATAGATGTTTGATTAATATAGGCGTGATTCACTGCGACATTGATCATGATGGAATTTGAGGTATTACCACTGGAGGCCACAAATGCATTGACTGCGATTAGAAATGGCGTATCGCTGGGCAGATTGCCGCCAGGCGTTATTAGTTGCATGTAAAGAGTCATGTTGATATTATTTATAGTTAAATTCATAGTAACATATGGAGTACCTTTTACCAGGTAATCCTGCTGGTTTCCCCGTCTTATGACGGAGACATATGCTGGATGTGTTACTGCCTGTGAAATTGAGACCGCGGTAATCGAAATGATGACTACCGCAATTACTGCTATTCCTGTTAATCCCTTTTTCGTTCTCATGTTCCACCTACGTTGATTCAACCATATTGAAGTATAAATTATTTGTTCCCTCATAGAATTGAGTGTTTGTCGAAGAATCCGTTATGCCGTAAGTTACTGAATAGTCGTAATAATTGTACGCAGGACTATAAGTTGTGCCCCCAATGTTATACAAATTTGTTATTCTGAAGTACAACCCGAAAGTAAAAGAGCGCTTAAAGTTGAGCCCCAAGAATCCGTAGTTAGTGCCTAAGACATTGTACATAAGATAGCATCCGGTTCCAAACCTTCCACAAGTATACGAGTCATACACATGCGAACATGCTTTATGAACAACAGAGTACGTATCTGGTTCTTGATTGGTTGAATTAGAGTGTAAAACTAGGTCAAACGGATTCGGTAACGGTATTCCGAAGGTATTCATACCGTCAGTTAGTATACTCATAACTAAGGTCATTAAAGCAGCCTCTTGATTTTGATAATTCTGAAAATAATCGTCTTCCAATTCTATATTTGCAGTTTGAGAATATCCTGTGATAGTGTATTAAATCTGCTGTAAAATTGAAAAGGTCCTGCACAATTCTGATTTGAAGAGGTGAAAAGATGCAGGGCAAATTGGATGTAATGAAAGAGATAATAAGTAGTTTTCTTCAGGACAGCAAGGATGGAAAGAATAGACTGATGTAATGGTTTCTCAACACAGTCATGGAAGAGGAGGCAAGAATACAGATCTCTTCTCTCCCATACGATAGAACAGAAAAGAGGAAGGGATACAGAAATGGAACAAGAACAAGAACACTGAAAACAACAGACGGAAAACTGGAACTCAAGAAGCCACAGATAAGAGAGTTTCCTTTCAGCACACATGTATTTGAGATATTCAAGAATAGAGAAGGCCCTCAACTCAGTTATTCTTGAATCATAGATGCAGGGTGTTTCAACCAGGAATGTCATGAGTGCTGTTCAATCCTTAGGCATTGAGAATGTATCAGCATCATATGTGTCAGCACTTGCATCTGATCTGGATGCAAATGTGAAACCATTCCTTGAATGATAATAGATCATGTTATGAAATTCATCTACATAGATGCAACATACTTCAAGATAAGGGAAGACGGAAGATATGGAAACAAAGCGCTGTATGTGTGCATTGGCATTGATAATGAGGGAAAGGGGAAAATTCTGTCATGCAAACTCTGTGATTCCGAAATGGAGAAGAAATGGGAATCATTCTTTGATGATCTGAAGGAGAGGGGCTTGAATGGAGTTGGGATCGTCATATCAGATGGCCATAAGGGCATACAGGAATCCGTATCCAGATCGTTTTTGGGTGCAGCATGGCAGTTCTGCCATGTCCATTTCATGCGGTATCTCATGAAATTGATTCCAAAGAAGAAACAGTCATCTGTTATGCAGATCGTGAAGCAGGCACTTGAGAATTAATCTCTTGTATCAGAGGCACATGATGTCATCGTCAAGGAGGGATTGGACAAGGCATCTGAAATGTTTGAAAGATGGTATTCTTCTCTTTACAGTTATAAAGCGTATAATGAATCATGCCTGAAAAGGCTGAGGACAGCAAATGCCTTGGAAAGATTGAATCTTGGATTCAAGAGGGGGACAAGGAAGACTGGAACATTTCCATCGGAACAGCCTCTTCTGAGACTTGTTGTTACCAAAATGATGGACATAAATGGGGAATGGATCACTGGAAGAAGGTATATGAGCATGGAGGCAGATGAGGGCTGTACAGGATCTTTTAGAAATTACAGCAGATCATATTTATTATCATATAGAAATATATAAATTTAAGTACAACCGCAACGTCTTAGTATTGTGAAAGGTACCATTGTCATTCTGGTTGCAGTTTTAGTTGTTGCTGCAGGGATCGGAGGATTTGAAATCGGATCACATCAGAATTTCTCCATATATTCAAAAAAAAATTTCACAGCCATTGTCCTTTCAAATTGACAAGTTCAATGTAACATCTAACATTTACGTGAACAATACCACTCAATCTGTCCCATTTTTAACTTTGGTTGCTACTTCCAAGTATCAGACTTATGCGCAAATTTATGCAGTTATCAATGGTAGCAGATATCAGCTAACTGGAGAATTCATTTCAGGGGAAACTGAATTGGTGTATCCGTACACATTGAATCAAAATTTGCTTTTCCGAGACATACTTGATAAGTATGGTATTCATGAATTCGGAGCGGAAATAAGTAATAACACCGCAGAAGTCAATACCACACTTTCAATCCTAACATTTCCAAACTACAAACTGAATGTCGAATATCACAATATAGATGGAGGCGCATATTCCTCCTGGGGAAATATTGTAAATTTGACTCCTTCCGCGAATATCTCAATGTTCGACTACAATTGGACAGTCATAAATAATAATGAGAATATGACATACTATCTTCCCAACAATGAAACGAATAATTACAACAACACAGGATTCCAATATTTCTTCCATAATTATGAAAAATCGACAGAAAATTATACTATTTCTGTGAAAATTGGAAAAGATAATATTACCATGTCCAGGTCAACTTTTGTTCAGGTGCATGTGCCTCCGACATTCTCTCTCCAAGCATATTATAATTATTCAACAAATCAACTGATGTATAATTATTCTGAAATTGGAGGGTATTCCAACAATAATCATTTCAATTACACGATATTCGTTTGGAATGTAAATCAATTGGCGGATGTTTTTGTTACTGGCGGAAATGGGAGCATCAACAGTTCAGTCTCTAATATAGCAACCGGTTTTAAGATGGACCCTGGTCAGTACTTTTTGAATGCCCAATATAATGACAAATTTGATCTCTCTAGTACTTCTAACATCTATCTCAATGTAACCTGACAATACACATTTCTTTGACCCTATATATCTCGTTTCAGTCGATAGAATAGAGTCAAGTGCAAGATTCCTCTGATGAGCTGACAATTGCTCTTAGGATGAGAGGATTTCTAATAACTTCACAATTAACGTTTTTTCACATTCCCGTAAATAATAGAACAAGGTGCATTTATCCGAGTAAGTGAAAAACAATCAAGTAAGAATTTTACACAAAAAAAAGGTTTTTAGAAAAGCTCAAGATGCTAAGGGGATAGCTATGCAAAGCGCTGAATGGAGGAAAATTGTAAACCTCCAGGAAAGCGTGATGTTTCGTCCAGATAAGGATATTGACCTTTGTGCGGAAACTCGAAAAAATCAATTTATGGCTAAGCAACAAGTAATGCATTGTGACACAACCACTAGGGTATCAAAAAACGCAATTGATTCAAAAATGAGGAGAAGCATACACTGTAAAAACCATGGACGTTCCAGATTACACAGGTAATATGTGAAATGAAAGCGCTTTATCCATGACTTTAATTATTTCTATCCACACCGGAATTTGTAAAATTCATGGCAAGAGATTCCCTCCTTTTGTGCATTTTTATCCCTAACGCATGAGAAATCTGGACTGATTCGAAATCTTAATAGAATGGAAGCTGTATATTTATTAATGATGCCGGAGAAAAGAATAATGGTGAAAGGCTTACTTTCAATGCTATACGCTATTCTGTTTTTTCTGTTTATACAGTTTTTGCTTGGGATGTATGTCAATCTTTACGTTGTGATACCGCCCATGCAAGGATTTTCTATGATGGGGTTTATGCCTCTTTACAGCGGATTCCCACTGGTAATGGCACATATGTTCTTTGGTATCCTTATAGGGCTTCTCTCAATAGGAATTATAATTCTTTCCATGGAGACAAAAGTTCGCAGGAATATTATGGCAGCAGCAGGCCTCTTCTTCTCTGTAGTGCTTGCCGGCGTAAATGGCTTATTTTTCCTTTTTGCCGGCCAGCATAACCTGAATTCTTACCTGATGTCCACTGGATTCATACTTGCCATATTATTTTCCATCCTCCTGCTTATTTATGCAGGGCAGGGAGTTCGGTATTCAGGAAAAATGAATCATCATGAGCTGTAATTTTCTCCATAAGGAATCATTCAGGTTATGAGATTCTGATCGCCTGCTCCAGGATATGCCACTTATTGGCACCCCATGACCTGTATACAATGATCATTGTGCTGTGATTTTCATAAGGGACAATGGCTGGAAGAGATTCCACGAATGAAATATGCGTTTTTGATTCGGAATGAATGTTAATGTGCTGACGAGATGCACCATGCTCCTGGCACACAGCCAAATGCCGATTACAACAGTTTAATTTTTCACATTATGCCCTTAGGCTATAGCATTCTCTGAATTGATCTGCTAACGTACCTTGTTTCAAGGGTATGCCCCAGTGGTCTCTCATAAGCGTTGCATTCAGCGACCTTGAGCGGATTTTTAATATGCATTTTGGCACGATGTGCAGTTTTTTCACGGTTTCAAACCATACGGCACTATTGTTTTCATATGCAGATGTCAACGGACCAATAAATTTCTTCGTTCGTGTAATTGTTGGAATAAAAAATTGCATCGATACCATGCGATCTTTCTGTTCCGCAACAACTAGCTGCATAGTATATTCTTATCTCACAGAAATGGGCAATATCCTACAGATTTTTTCACATCTGGCTACGATGAGTTTTACCCGGATGATCATCAACATATGGCTGCCCAATGACAATATGAAAACGCACAATAAAATCTAAAATCTACAAGCATATTCCGGACACTGATCTTAAGAAATTCACGTAATATTTCTTGCCATCCCTTTTGACTCAGTTCCCGGTGACTGCCGTATCCTTAATATATTGAAGAAGAAGAGGACTATAGCTATTATCAGCATATAAACGGAAGAATAGGCCATCAGATTCCCAACTCCGTACTTCATTGATATCAGATCTCCGCCTACACGCAGAAACACGGCAATATTCATTGCGTATATGGGAAATTTTGTCACACGGCTGGTGTCTGCTTTCAATTTCAGGGTTAGCGGAAAGATAATTGGGCTGTGTGCAATTATGAATAATCCTATAAATCCCAGGGCAATTGAGTGAGTTGCCGGGTCCATAAAACCCCTTTCCACATTTACCTGCATAAGGTAAAGGAATATCCCGGTTAAAAGCCATATGTATGATGAGATTATACCCGACTGCATAAAGGACTGAAGCTTCCCGGAAACTTTCATTTTCCTTGTTGACGGATCGAATTTTATGGATGTAATGACCATGATGAGGACAAAAACAATGGAAGCGTCAAAGAGAATGCGCCCTGCAAGTGTTCTGCCATAAAGGCTGGAGGCAAATAATATAAATGGGATAACAGCTGACGAAAACACAAGCAGTTTCATTGTGCTCTTGCTGATATTCCGCATGAGTCCAAGTTCGATGCGCTCGCCAAGGATATATATGATCGGGAATGACAACAGCAGCAATGCAACTGCCGGGGATTTTGTGGCAGATATCATGGATTCGGCAATTGAACCAATGGAAAATGCCGCAAGTGCAGACCCCATAATTAATTTGACCCAGACGTTTCCTGGATTTCGCCTGGAAACCATAAACCACATAAACAGAAGGCCTGCTGTCGCAATCAGTCCTGTTCCTGCATATCTCAAAACTGCCAGCCCAACAGCGTATCCAAGGGAGAGCGATACAATACCGGTAAGAATTGTTACCAGTATGGGATATGAAACCGGAACTCGCCTGAAAATAAGGAATCTGTTCATTATCTCGATTTTTTCCGCAATTAAAAGCCCCCCAATAACTCCAAACACCATCAGAACGGGATGAACTGAAATATATGATCCAAGACTGTTATTTTCCAGAAACCCGTGCTGTTCTGCCAGCTTAGCCATACCAATGGAGAAACCGACCGCCAGAAACGTTATGGATGCCAGGAGAAATAATATGACAAGCCTGGAGCGTTTGTTTGAAAAGGTTGAAGCCAGATGTTCACCCGCCTTAAGGGTTGCTGGCTTTCTGCGTTTCCATACTCGAAACTGGCCTCCGCCTGACTGTCAGCAGATCATATGTGTGGATTAGAATAGACAGAAGCAGTATTATAACAGCAGGTGCAAAAAGCATCCTCAGTTCATGCACATTCATGGCCACGCCCAGAGAGATGATTGCAATGTTCAGAAGCACTATCTCTGCTTTTATTGCGCTTACCTTAAATGGGGTGCGCCTGGCATACGACGGAACCATTATGTTTGTTATCCCGAATATCATGGAAGCAACGAAGCCAAACAGCCAGATAATTGAGATGCTGTCGGATGCCACCGGAATTCCCATGGCACCTCGCAACAGGAAAAGCACTGTTCCCCCAAGAAGATAAATGAAAGCCTGCCCGAAATAGATCATGTTTATGGAAATGTATTCCTTATCCACCATACCACCTGCTCACACAAACTTATACTGCGCTGTTATTTGCTTCCGGTGATAACCTTGATCCCTAATGATTTAGGGGTTATGCATGCCTTCTGCTCTGCCATCATATGGGCATGAGAGATAAAATATTGTGCAACATTCATAAAGCCTGGCCCATTTCGATTCATATTTGTAACTGCCGGCAGCCTTTTTCTTGGCTTTTGTGAAGCTTACGCGGAAGCAATAAGATCGTATGTGATGTGACTGAATACACATCCTGCTCTTCATGGAAAGGCACGCGAGAACCATGGAGAGAGTGAAACTAAAAACAGATAGCACGGAATCAATGGTGATCAAATGGCAGATTCATTCAGCTAAGGCTTCAGATAATATTTCAAGTTTACTGATTTCCGCATTCACTTAATGATTAAGTACATGCTCCTTATGCATTACTATGGACGCTACCAGATTAAATTACGCCGAAACCTCCCCTGAACTTTACAGATCACTTCTGGGGCTGGAATCTTATGTACATTCTTCCGGGCTTGAGGATTCTCTATTGGAACTTATAAAACTAAGGGCGTCGCAGATAAACAGGTGTGGCTGGTGCATAGATATGCATACCAAGGACGCTCTGGCAAACGGTGAAACTGCCCAGAGGCTGTTTCTTGTCAGTGCATGGAGGGAAGCCCCACAGTTCAGCCGCAGAGAGAAGCTAGCCCTGGAATGGTGTGAAACCATCACAAATATATCACAGCACAGCGTTGATGATGAACTCTACAGAGAAATGGCAGAGGAATTCGGCCAGGAGGGCCTCGTGGCATTAACCGCAGCCGTGGTGGCCATAAATTCCTGGAACCGCTTAAACGTGGCATTCGGCGCAATCCCTGGAACCTACAAAAGAAAAAATAGCACAATTGAAAAATGATCCTGGTTATTGGAAAATATCATGCAGGCTCCACTGCCAGGTCACGCGTATTTCCCCGATGCCAGTTTTTTCTCAACCTCTTCATGATCTCCTTCTGCTGGAAATGGAACCACAATGTGTACGCCTTCCATATCTGTGGTTGCCTTTATGCCTCTTTTCTGCCCGCGCGGAACTATTATGAGGCTCCCGGGCTTCAGTTTTACTTCTTTATCGCCCACAGTGGCTGTTCCAACGCCCTTGAAAACCTGGAATACCAGATCCACACCCGGCGAATGCACCGGTATGAACTGACCAGCTTTTAAATAAGTCAATAGAACTCCATATTTGTCATTGGCAAACACAGGTACTGCAGAAAATCTGCTTTCGTTATATGACCGGCTTCGCTCATAGTCCGTGGCGACCGTGGTCTCCGCAGCATCCTTTTTTGCTGATTTAACGAAATGGCCGACCCATAGCCCGTTTTCCAGCTGTTCCGCGGAATATCTTTCCGCATCCACAGGAAGGCCCACATGTTCCATATGCATGAGAAGATGATCCGGTTCATGATCCACAATGACGTCAAGCATTTCGCCCTCATTCAATTTTTTAAACTCGCCGAAGATAACTTCGTGCCTTACTCGTGGTTCTATCTCTCTTGCATCAATGGTTTTTCTTACTGAACTTTCTGCGTCCATAAAAACATAAGTCTGGTGCATATTAGGATTTGACCCCTAAAGATACAGGCATCCATAACCGCACCTTCAATTAATCCAATGGTTTCTGGCCCATTGCAACGGGTTAATGCAGATGAAGCTGCATTTTGCCACATACTGTGGCCAGTGCATGATTAGAGGTTATTCTCTACTTCCCTTATCAATGATATTTCATCCCCTGAATGAATGTCATTCAGAAGCATGAGTGCATGGGCAATTTGCAGTGCATGCATGTAATCCTTTTTCGACATTTCGGATTCAAGCATGCCGCAGAGTTTTCGCAGCACCTC
Source organism: Thermoplasmata archaeon (assembly GCA_021799185.1). Taxonomy (GTDB): domain Archaea; phylum Thermoplasmatota; class Thermoplasmata; order Thermoplasmatales; family Thermoplasmataceae; genus UBA509. The sequence goes on along the minus strand of JAJZAW010000001.1, from coordinate 39,739 downwards.
ATGATCTCTTGAAAGCCTTTCAATTACCGGATTAAATTTAATATCAATTTTTTCAATATCCCGGTATAGGGTGTTTTCTTCTTCTTCCGCATGTGCTATAACCTTGGATTTCCACAGCTCCACAACTGCCTGCAAGGCAAGATTGTTCACATCTTCACTGTTCTCATGAAATCTTTCCAGGAACATGGTTGCTTCCTCTATCTCTCCCCTGGCTGCTGAATGTATCATACGATGCGAGTCAGCTTTTTTTAAGGCTGGTCCTGTCATCTATTTCACATCCGTATTCGCAGTTCCCTCTTTTGTTTTCTGTTTGAAATTCCATTTGCCGGATAGCCTTTCTGCAATCCGGATCAGCAGCCCAAGAAACTCATATATCCAGGCTATAATGGCTACATACAGAAAGTAGCGGGGTATGAATGACAGCTCATTCAGCGAAGCGGCTTTCACCAGCATGTATGTTGAGACAGTATACATGCCCATGGGAAATACGCCGCCCCAAAACAGCGGATCGTAGCTTACAATCTTGCCTCCACCAACAGAATACTTCCATATGCCTATTATTACAAGCCACGGTATCCACCAGCTGCCATATGCCCACATAAGGAATGTGGCACCGGCTATGAATGGCCTGAAAAGCCCAAGCATTGACGAAAATGCAGGGGTGCTGCCATCAATCAGAATGAGTGCCCCTGCAAGTGTGGTGATGGCGGTTGCGCCCATGTTTATCCAGTACGGGCCCATGATATCATCGGTATCGAGCTTAAGGAAAAGGAGACGGTAGTTGATAAGAGACATTACCAGGACATAGGTCATCCAGCCAATAAAGTACATGATTATTGAAATAAGGAACATCCAGTGGTGCAGCTGGGATAGCTGAGCGGCCAGCACAGATACCGATTGCGTGGAGACTGTTGCCACCAGCCATGTGCCATTTATGCCTTTCTCAACCAGAGGCTTTGTTTTGCTAATTGATAGCGCTGTAAATATATAATACTGATAGAATAGCCAGAGCAGGAAGCCAATTATCCACAGGAAAAATGCAATTGTATCATCCTTCATTACCACCACAAAAACAGAACCCAGGGTATTCGTCCCGGCTACGACGGTGAAAAATCCGGGCCCCCTGGCGTGATCCCGCAGATCTTCAGCATATCTGTTTCTGAAAAACAGTATCCTTTCAGCAGAAAATATCCATAGGATTATATAAGCAGACAGATCAATATAAAACAGAACATGGGCAAATAGGATCAGCCCGTACAGTGTGGAAGCTATGGACACTATGCCGGTAGCCATAACCATGGCGAAGTATGCGGGAAGCAGATCCCCAGCAACGCCATTCCACTGTTTCCTGAACACATGTTCTGCTGTCATTTGAATCTCAGCGTATTCATTGCTTCACTGTTGGTATTCTGACCTTCTATGCTTCTGAAGACAATAGGCTTCCTGTACAGATAACGAACAGGCGTTGTGAATATGTGCGTGAGTCTCGTGAATGGTATGGAGGGATAAAGCAGAAATGAAATCAGTATGTGGATCTTGAAGATAAGTGGAACTGTGCTCATATATGCTGCATCAGGATGAAATAAAAAGAAACCCGTGATCCACTGGCTTATATTTGACATCGCAGTGTTGTATGCGAGTGATCCGTATAGAGGATCATATCCCAGGGTCAGGGAGAGGCCAAAGGACATTATGACTAGAAGAAGGATGAGAACATATGTATCTGCGAAATTGGATGTAACACGCACTCTCTTAATTAACAGCCTCCTTCCTATGAGTATGGCAAGCCCAATCCATGCCATGATGCCAAATACGCCACCTGCAAGAACAGAAACAATGAAGTTCAGATAATCCGAAACTCCAATGCTGTGCAGGAATGATAAGGGCACAAAAAGGCCTGCGAAATGGCCCAGTATAACGAATATAATTCCATAGTGAAATGCCCTTGAGCCCCAGGCAAGATTTCGCCTCTCCAGGAGCTCACTGGACTTGGATGTTATTGTAAGCGGCCTGTTTCTGAATCTGTAAACAACGCCAATTACCATCAGCGAGAATGAAAGATAAGGGTATATTACCCAGGCAAGCTGTGAAAGGAAGTTTACCATCAGTACTCCTCCCCGTTATACCTCAATGGAAATGGCATTTCCCCCGAATCGGCTTTCTCGGGACTTATCTCGGGCAGTGGCACCATCTCCTGAAAAATATCCGACAGCATTAGGAAGATTGAACCGTAAATGGTGTTGCGGAGCTTGTTACTGAGAGTTTCAAAATATCTGTGGAGCCTGGATTCAAAATCCTGCGGGATTTTTTCAGGCCCAATTTCAGAAATGAACGAAAGGAGAAGCGGGATATAATCCGGAATCTGGCCTTTTCTTATCCTGAAGCCGTTGGATTCGATCATCTTCTTGAGCTTCATCAGTTCAGGCCCACGATTCCTGCTGTCACCGAATTCCCAGGCTGTGAGAAAAAGAGGGGTTCCGGAAAGATCAAATGTATCAACATATTCCGATTGCAGATCAATTATGTCCTTTGCCTTAAGGTAATCCAGAAAAACAGCCACTGAATCGCTTTCTCCATGGTACTGCTCGTTTATGGCTGAAATTTCATCTTCAGCGGTATTATAATCAGGGTAATCAAGGATTATGGCACATGCATTCAGCAGATCAGGTTCAAAACTCTTCAAAATTTGCCACCACCCTTAAGCTTTGGGACTACCAGTCCCTCTTCCGGCGCAATGCCTTCAAGGCTGCATGACCCCTGAATGAACGATGCGTCATCCACAGCTTCCCGCCTTCCGGTAGGTATTACAAATCTTTCTTCATATTTTGAAACGCCAAACATCCTGGCCATTTCAACCACATCATTCTCCGCTAATCCAGTTTCCTTAAGAAGTTCTGAGTTTCCAGACCCTTTCAGATTAAGGTTTCTCATGTATGTTCGCATGGTGCACATCTTGAGCAAAACACTTCTGATAACGCCTGTATCGCCTGCAGACAGTATTGATGCCAGATATTCCATTGGAATTCTCATGGAATCCACAAGTGGTATGTAAGCGTCGCCTGGAATGCTGGATTCGTCCTCAATGGTATGCAAAATTGGGCTGAGGGGAGGGACATACCACACCATGGGAAGTGTTCGGAATTCTGGATGAAGAGGGAGAGCAACCTTCCACTTTACAGCCATTTTATAAACAGGAGAATCCTGTGCCGCCCTGATCCAGGAATCATTGATCCCTTCTTTTCTTGCGTTTTCTATGACTTCACTGTCAAACGGGTCCAGGAATATTGACAGTTGAGATTCATACAGATCCTTTGGGTCTTTTTTTGAAGCCATTTCCTCTATCCTGTCTGAATCGTAGAATATGGGACCAAGATATCTGATTCTGCCCACGCATGTTTCAGAGCATACAGTGGGGAGCCCTGCTTCAATTCTTGGATAGCAGAATGTGCACTTTTCTGACTTGTGCGTATTCCAGTTATAATATACCTTCTTGTATGGGCATGCCGTAACACAGAACCTCCATCCACGGCAGGAATCCTGATCCACCAGCACGATTCCGTCCTCTTCCCTCTTGTATATTGCGCCGGCTGGGCAGGCCGCAACGCAGGCAGGATTCAGGCAGTGTTCGCATATTCTTGGCATGTACATCATAAATGAATTTTCATACTGAAATTTGATATGTTCCTGCATATTCGCAATATTCGGGTCCATTGATGATGTTTCCTCGCCGCCGGCCAGGTCATCGTTCCAGTTGGGGCCCCACACTGGTTTATCCATGAATTCACCCGATATGAGGGAATATGGCCGCACAACGGGCTGATGCTCCTTGCTCTTGCTTTCAATAAGGTTGGAATATGTGTAGCTCCACGGCTCGTAGTAATCATCAATTGTTGGAAGATCAGGGTTGTAAAATATATTCAGAAGCCTCTGAAGCGATCCTCCTGACCTCAGGCGCAATTTGCCATTGTGAAGCACCCATCCCCCCTTATATTTTCCCTGATCCTCCCACTTTGTTGGATAGCCTGGCCCGGGCCTTGTTTCCACATTGTTGAACCACATGTATTCAGCACCTGGCCTGTTGGTCCATACGTTCTTGCAGGTTACGCTGCAGGTATGGCATCCAATGCATTTGTCCAGATTCATGACCATGGCTATCTGTGCCTTAACCTTCAAGCCATTTCACCTCCTTCAGCTTCCTTATGAAAGCATATGCATCACGCTGGTGTCCTGTAGGGCCATAATAATTAAAGGAGTATGATAGCTGCCCATAGCCACCGATCAGATGGGTGGCCTTTGGAATGATTCGCGTCATGCTGTTGTTGTTACCCCCTCTATCATTTGTTATGCTGCTGCCCGGAACGCCTATTGTCCTGTCCTGGCCATGATACATGAATGCGTCTCCTCTCGGGATTCTGTATGTCGTTACGGCCCGCGCCACGATTACACCGTTCATGTTGTAAATCTCCACCCAGTCGTTGTCCTTTACATCTATCTCCCGGGCGTCTTCCTCATTTATCCATATATGCTGTCCACCCCTGGATAGCGTCAGCATTGTGGGCGTATCCGAATATGTGGAATGAATCCCCCATTTCTGATGTGGTGTTAAATATCTCACCGTAATGGATTTGCCCTCAGCAAGCCTTCTTCCGTCCTCAGGATTGGTATAGAATGCAATTCCAAGTGGCGGCTTATAAACCGGCAGAGCCTCCGCCATCTGTCTCATAAGTTCATGGTCCAGGTAAAAAGCCTGACGACCTGTGAGGGTCCTCCACGGTATATCATGCTCAACGTTCACAACAAATGGTGAGTACTGGCGGCCCCCAGTTTCAGTGCCGCTCCATACTGGGGATGTCATTGCCCTCCTGGGTTGCGCAACCAGGTCATCAAAACTATAGCTTATTTCTTCATCTCCGTGGAACGAGTCCACAAGTTGCAAGCCGGTCCTTTTTTCCATAAAGCCCCATTCTTCTTTGGCCCGCTTCCCGTTTGTGGCGCCTGATATTGTCATTATTGACTCTGCGACCTGCCTTTCATCCAGCATCATGGCAAGGTCTCTCGCCGGTCCCGGCTTGCTGTACTGTGGCACTTTCCTCAAAAGTTCTTCATAAGCATTTTTACCGCTGATGACGACACCTTTTGCAGCAATCCTTTCCCTTTCAAGGGGGCCAAGCGTAACCATCATGTCGTATATATGGACATAGTCTCTCTTCAGGATGGTCACAAGAGGAAAGTTAACTCCACCCGCCGGCTTCTTTCCCGTTTTCTTGAAGTCATCTATGACACCAAAAGGCTGGGATATTTCGCCAGGAGTATCATGTTGCATGGAGTTGACCATGAGGTCATCTGCTTCCGGGAGATACTTTTCTGCCATGCTGGAAAATGCCTTTGCAATGTACTTGAAGGATTCCCAGTCCGACATGGTTTCCCACGGTGGAGAAATTGCGGCGTTGAAGGGGTGAATAAAAGGGTGCATGTCCGTGCTGCTTATGTCAAATTTCTCATACCACGTGGCCGATGGAAGCACAATATCTGAATATAGAGCAGAGCCTGACATCCTAAAATCAAGATCTACAACAAGGTCCAGTTTCCCTTCCGGTATATTTTCAGGGACATTGATATCTTCAGGTTTCCAGCTTTCCTCCGGATTGCCCAGTGGATGGCCGCCAGTTCCGAGCAGATACTTTATGATGTATTCATGTCCCTTACCCTGTGTGCCCAGAAGGTTCGATCTCCAGTTGAAAAGAATTCTGGGGAAATTCACAGGGTTATCTGGCTCTTCAACAGAAAATCTGAGGTCACCTTTCATAACCTCTGATATGATATAATCCGATATCTCGGCGTCCGTGCTGCAGCCCTTGGAGAGAGCCTGCCGGGCGAGATCCAGCGGGTTCCTGTTGAATTGCGGATAGCTCGACTGCCAGCCCAGCCTTACCGCCATTGAAATAAGATCGGCAGGATGTTTGTCGGTATACTCGCCCTTGAAGGGTGTCAATGCAAGCGGGTTAGTTTTCTGTTCAAACCTGAACTGATCAGAAGAAAGATAGAAAAATGATGTTCCGTTCTGCAATCTTGAAGCAGGATACCAGTCAGAAGCAAAGGCTATATTATTCCAGCCTTCGAAAGGCCTTACCTTTTCCTGGCCAACATAATGTGCCCATCCTCCGCCATTAACGCCCTGACTCCCTGTAAGAAGCACCAGGCTTATTATGCTCCTGTAGATGACATCACTATTATACCAGTGATTGGTTCCGGCACCCATTGCAATCATTGATTTTCCGTGCGTCAGGGCTGCATTTTCGGCAAATTCCCTGGCAACTTTGATCGCGAGCTTTCTGTCTACACCCGTTATCCTTTCCTGCCATGCGGGAGTGTAGGCAGTGTTGGAATCATAATTAAGCGCCTTGTCTCCGTCAATATTTCGTGGCACACCCAGATTGCCTGCAAAGAGATCGAATACTGTTGTTATTACTATCTCTCTGCCATCTTTTAATTTCAGCGTCTTGGCGGGTATATTTCTGAAGGAAATCTTCCCTGTCTCTTCTGTGAAGTCTGGAAACTGGACCTTCACAATCATATCTTCTATTCCAAGAAATGTCAGAGCAGGCTCTATTTGATGCCCATCTCCCGTTTCAAGCTTCAGATTCCATTTGGATGAGCCATCCCACCTGTATCCGACGCTTCCCATGGGTATGGCCGGTCTGCCGGTCTTAGCATCCCACATGACAGTTTTCCACTGGGCTTTGTCTTCGGTGGAACCCATATCACTGGCACGCAGAAATCTGCCAGATACATAGGAATCTCCATCCCTGTCAAGTATCACAAGGAACGGAAGATCAGTGTATTTTTTAGAATAATCTATAAAATAAGGCTCCTGCCTGTCAACGTAAAATTCCTTTACAATAACATGGGCCATTGAAAGTGCCAGGGCGGCATCTGTCCCAGCCCTTGCTGGAAGCCATACATCAGCGAATTTTATGTATTCAGCGTAATCGGGGCTCACCCCAACGACCTTAGTACCATTGTACCTTGCCTCCACCATGAAATGGGCATCAGGGGTCCTTGTCATAGGAAGGTTGGTGCCCCATATTATGAAATACTTCGAATTGTACCAGTCAGCACTTTCCGGTACATCTGTCTGTTCACCCCATATCTGGGGAGATGCAGGCGGCAGATCGGCGTACCAGTCATAGAAACTGAGCATGCTTCCCCCAATAAGGGATAAAAATCTCGAACCGGAGGCGTAGCTTACCATGGACATCGCGGGAATCGGAGTGAAACCAGCTATTCTATCCGGCCCATATTTCCTGATGGTGGATAAAAGGGATGCAGATATTATCCGGGATACCTCCTCCCAGGAGCTTCGCACAAGTCCACCTTTTCCCCTGGCATGGACGTATTTTTGCCTTTTTTCCGGGTCGGATGTCAGTTTTTCCCATGCTTCAACTGGATTATCCGACTCATTTAACTCCTGCCTCCACAGTTTCAGCAGTTCGCCTCTTATATAGGGGTATTTCACCCTCATGGGGCTGTAGGTATACCATGAAAATGTAGCGCCCCTGGGGCACCCTCTCGGCTCATATTCGGGAAAGTTATACCCGTTTGATGGATAATCAGTTGCCTGTGTTTCCCAGGTTATTATCCCATCCTTTACATAGACCTTCCAGCTGCAGGAGCCCGTGCAGTTGACCCCATGTGTGGACCTCACCACATTGCTGTAGTCCCATCTGTTGCGATAAATTTTCTCCCAGTCTCTTGGTCTTGGATCATAATGCAGCCATTTGTTGCCCTGTTTTGTTTTTGTTTTTTCCTTCACTGATTCCTTAATAGTTTCAGTCATTCACTCACCAGACAGCGGGTCATATCTTCTCCCGGCTATTTTGAATAAGTCGCCTCCCTGGATTTCCTCCTCCAGCGTTTTAATAGAATTGCAGTTGGCGGCAACGAGAATAAGCCTGTTAATTATTGATGGCTCACTCAGAGACAAAATCTTGTCCAAAATATGGGATTCAACGGGACCAAACCTCATTTCAATGACGTAAAGGAGATCCTTCAGATCTGGTTCCAAATCCTGCCTAGAACTCACAGGATTAGACATGAATCTATTACTATTAAACCATTGCGGCTACATCTTTAGGGGTCAATTTTCTCCAATATCTATGAATGATGTGCTTTATGGAATTATCATACGATTTAAATTTGGATGATCGCTTATTCGCATTAACAGTGCTGCGCATCCATCATCGGGGGTCATGCACCGTTTCAATTTTTGCCCCTATGCCACTTTTATTGATGGTATATCTAACTTGGATCAATGCATCTACTGGTTTGAAATGCCATCAATAAGATGCTATTTTGAGAATTATATTGATATTTATTTCGAAAATTTTCCGGCCCCGGGACATGATGAACAATACTCCCATCATTTCTTTTATATTAAGTGCCATTGAGCCCAGGATCACTGCAATTTGTTACATTATATTTAAATAATAAGGGTCAATGATAAGGTGGTACCCTTGATAGAGGCTGAACTTGAATTTGAATCCCCCTTGACATGGATAAAAGCCATTGTTGAAAAGCATTCAGCAATCATTAAGATCAGGGATATACGTAAGAGTGAAGAAGGCGTTAAGGACCTGATTGATTTTTTTATCCCTCCTGATTCAGCCAGGGACTCGCAGATGGAAATGCACAAGCTTCTTGGGGAGCATAAAAACAGCATGGTAAGGATCGATGAGAGCCACACAACCGCCATAGTTGAAGCTGACAAGTGTGCTGTGTGCAAAACAATGCCTGACTGGGACATATTCCTAATGGACGCACACACTAACAGAAATGGAGACGTGATAATGCGCTGGCTGTCACCCGACGAGGATACAGTTTCGGGATTTCTGGAGAGGCTCGAAGCCGATGGCGTGAAATTTAAACTTGTTAAGAAACAGAACCTGAGCAGGAAAAAAGAGATAACATCAAGACAGGAATTTGTCGTTAGAACTGCTCTTGACCTTGGATTTTTTGATTATCCAAAAAAGATTAACCTTGAAGGGCTTTCCAAGAGGCTGAACGTTTCTTATGTTACGCTTGCAGAAATTCTCAGGCGGGCAGAAAAAAAGATAATATCGTCATATTTGAAACAGAATTGAATATGAAATTGCTGCACGAACTCCTGAACTTTCTTGATGTTGAATCATGAATTGCCCCAGAACTAATATATTATGCCGGATAAGTTCAGTTCAAAATTAGTTTTATTATGGAGAAATGGTTCTATTAAATTATCTCATGAAATTTAGGTAGAACATGCCATATCACGGAAACTGCCATAACAGCCATTATTCTATCCCTGGTAGCTGTTGGTACATGCCTCAATTCGCATTAACGGATATTGCCAGAACTCAGTGCCGGCAAAATTCAGTTTCAGTGAAGAGCCATAGTTTGCCTATGCTCATTTCGCATAGTGCATCCAATGGGCATGATTAAGCAGGAACCTGCTTACGGCCCAGCATGCGAAAAACCCCGGTAAAGCCAGTAAGGAAAATACGGAAATGTTTCCCCTTTGGGCGCAACGCAAATGCTATTTATACAGTATTGGTTTACGAGCCATCGTTTTCCGCATTGCCTTCAGTTACTGGCGAACCAGACGCTAATTCAGGCTTCATGCATTATGATGGCAGGGGGCGCCCTGAATGCATTGAATAATGAAATTACAGTGATTTGCGGATACCATCAAATTTAATCTTATGGAGATCCATACAATATCTGATAACATATTGATTGTACAGGTAAGAGTTAAGCATGGAAGCGGCCAGATTTTGGATGAGAATGATAAACTCTCTGTGTACACAAACGAGCCAAGGGAGAATGGCAGAGCCAATGCCGATGTCATAAGGCAGCTGTCCGCTCATTTCAATGTTGATCCTTCAAGAATAAGGATAATACGTGGAATAAGATCTTCAAACAAGACCGTAAGAATTCTTGACTGAAAGAGGATATCTGCATTAAATTTCTTATGAAGCTGTTCTTCGCAAGGCATTCAGAGGCTGATACATCCAAAAGAAACCATTTTGCATCTAGGGCATCCGTTGCCCCAGCCACTCAAGGCCATTGAAGGGAGCATAAAAATTCCAGGCAGAGGCTTTTAATAGAATTTATCTGCACGGGCGATTTAGAATTTGTGTGCAGGAAAGGTTATTATGAGTTTAAAAAAAATAAGGGTTTTATTCTCAAGGTGAACTCACTGCTTTTCTGGCCATAGCTGACCTTCTATGCACCGCAATGGAGTAAAGTGCAATTAGCACAGCAAGAATAACAAGCCCCACCACAGTGATTGCAACGTAGGCTGATGCCATTGGGCCGCTTGAAATCAAGCTGTCCACGTTAATGTTTCCACCAAATGCTGTGGGATAAACCATGAATTCCAGCGAAAAAATGTCAGCCGAAACCAATGCTATGAAGAATACCTTGTTTGTTACGATCTTCACTGCGCTTGGAAGGTAGTACAGCACAGGAACGAGAAGCGCCAGGATGATGGGTATGGCTACAAGGAATGGAAGTGAGCCATGCCTGAACAGGTACAGTGAAACTACCGAAACCACGAGACCCGCAATGGTGAATGGAAATACCAGCTTTTTGAGAGGCGCCAGATCATAAAACACCGGAGCAAGGCCTATGGCCATAAGAAGAGCGCCGATTATGAAGAGCCATGAGGTTGCGTTTCCAGCCCATGAGGATACACTGAACGTCAGGTTTCTGAAATCAATGCCATTCCCTCCTATGATTCCTGTTATTATAACCAGTACAACCAGGCCCAGAAGCAGTGTTGAGAGTGAATATCCTGTGTATAGCTTCTTTTCGTCAAGCCAGCCTCTCTTTTTTATAAACTCAGCGAACACTATGGTAGAATTCCTGGCTACGAACAGTATGAGGAATATGGCAATGGCTGCCGAGAATATACTTGCAAGTGGTATTAGAATTCGTGGATAGGCAAAGTCAGAAGCCACTACCCAGAAAGCTCCAAAAGTGCCTGTCACTTCCCATACTGGAACAACATAGTCGAGCACCTTTCCCTTGACTGAATCCCATGCAACAAGCATCAGGACGCTGCCCATCATTTCAGTGATCACAAGCACAGCAAAAACTGCAAAAACTGCATAATTGATGCCAAATAAAATGTTAATAGTTAACACCCCCTTCCGCTGCCGGTTTCATGTCTTCCCTGGCGGGATTGGAGTTGAATACCCTGGCAAAGAAGTAGAACGTTGCCGGTATGAGTACCAGGTAGAAGGCTATGATGAAGTATCCTGGAACCAGAAGTCCTGTGGAATAGTTTGCAGCCTGATATACCTTCATCACGTTATATACAATCCAAGGCTGCCTTCCCACCTCGTCCGTTACCCATCCGATTTCATAAACCAGGAGAGCGAAGAAACCGAAGAATATCTGGAAATACATCATGAACCTGTTTCTGACAAAATCCTTCCTGAACACGTAGAAAAGGAATGTAATGAAGAGAAAGAGCCCGAGGAAAAGCCCTCCAACCACCATAATATCAAATGTAGTATGGATAATCAACGGGGGCCAGTCGCTTACAGGATACTGCGATAGGCCTGGAAGTGCCGTTATTCCTGTCTCCAGTTTAGCCAGCAAAGCCTGCAGACCTGGAATCTGTATGGAATCCAGTATATGCCCATTGTAAATGTATCCGAACAGCCTCTCTGAGAAGCCGGTTCCAGGTGTCGGATTAAGGTCCATGGCAGCATATTTTAATGGCTGATACTGCAGCAGAGTTGACATTTCATTTGATCCGGAAGCCCCCGCAAGCAGGATATCAATGATGGAAACACCACTGATGACCCTGAGCATTGACCTGAACATCCCCTTCTCCTCTGGATCTCGCGTCTTCAGGTATTTGTAAGCAAAAAATGCACCGATTAGCATTACCCCGGCGAAAACAGTTGTCGTAAGGACATGCGCTATCTCACCAAAGGTTGAGGGTGTTGCAAAGGTTGCCCAGGGAAGCACACCTGTAACCTTCCCTGTCGCAAGATATTCAGATATGTTGAAACCATTTGGCGTATTCATCCAGGCATTCACCATTGTTATGAACACCCCGGAAAGAAGGGTCCCGGAAGCAACAACAATTGAAAGGGTAAGATTCGTATATTTCCATTTGAATACTCCTTCAAAATAAACGTAGATCACAAGGCTGATGGTCTCAAGGAAAAATGCGAATATCTCTGCGTAGAATGCCCCTATGATCCCGGTCTCTGATACAAGGGTCATAAAACCTGGAAACAGATTTATCAGTTCAACCGCCACCACTATTCCTGAGGCTGTTCCAACGCCAAAGGAGATCACGAACACTTTCTTGAGCCGCCTTATGAGGGCCAGATGGTAGCTGTTCCTGTTTCTGAGATAGAGGAACTCCAGTATGGATATCAGAAGAATCAGCGCAATACTCATTGACACCAGAATTATGTGAGACCCTATTGTGAAGGCAAATAGGAATCTATCAAATCCTACCATTGACATGTTTCTATCAATTAACAAAAGTTATAAGAAATATCGCGAGTAAAAGTGCGCAGAAATGGGCAAGGGTGATCCAGTGCGCTCATGCATTTAATTCAGCCTGTATTCTGCCTTCGGCCTTATCCATTGCTTGATCCGGGCTGTTTTATGGAAAGCTGAGAGATTTTCACTGCCAGAGCCCCATGAGATAAACCTCTAATAGGAAGATACCATGGTAAATGTATGTACGGCGTTAATGGAAGGATTCTGCATGTTGACCTGTCAAAGGGCAGCATAAGGGAAGAAAAAATTCCTGAAGAAATATACAGAAAATACCTGACTGGATACGGTCTTGGAGCTTACATACTGAACAGAGACATGAAACCCGGGGCAGATCCACTGGGCGAGGAAAACATACTGGGCATCACAACAGGAATATTCAACAGCCATTCCGTGCCCCTTGGCGGAAGATTCCAGGTGGTGGCAAAATCTCCACTGACCGGAGGATGGGGGGATGCAGACTGCGGTGGAAAGTTCGGCCCTGAACTGAAGAATTCAGGCTATGATGCCGTATTTGTCCGGGGCATTTCGCCGAAGCCGGTTTACCTCAAGATCGTTGATGGGGCAGCATCCATAGAAGATGCCTCAAATCTCTGGGGCAAGGATGCGTATGAGACAGAGGATGAACTCAGGAAGATAGAGCCAAAGGGGCAGGCACTTGTTATAGGCGTTCCGGGGGAGAAAAAACTGCTCGTTGCTTCCCTCATGAATGATTATGGCAGGGCAGCAGGGCGGTCCGGGATTGGAGCAGTTATGGGATCAAAGAGGCTGAAGGGGCTCATAGTCAGGGGCAAACCCACATTCAAGCCCTTCGACCAGGCAATGCTCATGGAGACCATAAAGGAGATTCAGATAGAATTCCGGAAGAACATAGATCTTGCAAGACCGTGGCAGCTTTACGGCACAACCGCAGGCACAGAATCCTCCCACCTCAATGGGGACACTCCCATAAAGAACTGGGCAGGAGTGGGCATAATAGATTATGGTGCGGATAACGCCAGAAAAATAAGCGGCGAGGAGATCGCTAAGGATAAGCTGAAGTCCTATGGGTGCGCTCAGTGCACACTTGCGTGTGGCGGTCATGTTAGAAGGAAGACGCGTTTTGGCGAGATCCAGGGGCACAGGCTTGAATATGAGGGGACCGGCTCCTTTGGGGGGCTTAATCTTAACACCGATCTGGACGCCATGGCCATGGCATTTGAGATGTGCAACAGGGCGGGAATGGACATAATCTCAGTTGGTGCGGTCATAGCCTTCGCAAACGAATGCTTCGAAAGAGGCATAATAACCGAGAAGGATGTGGGTTTCAGGATTGGCTTCGGAGACGCGGATGCAATGGTAAAGCTCACAGAAATGATTGGCAGAGGCGAGGGCATAGGCGCGGTACTTGGAATGGGAGCGAAATATGCTGCGCAAAAGTTCGGCAAGGGCAGTGAGAAGTTCGCAATGCATGTTGGAGGCCAGGATCTTCCAATGCACGATCCCAGGCTTCTTCCAAGCCTCGCCACAACATATATTGCAGATCCTACGCCAGGAAGGCATACCGCAGGCGGGCTCGGGTTTGACGAAGGGGGAACAATGACGCTGCCATTCAAGTACAGTTACCCCAGGGAGAAGATCAACAGGTACTCATACCATGGAAAGGGGAGGATGCAGGCGCTGTCTGTCTATGGTGCTCAGGTGCTGAACGCAACCGGGATGTGCCTCTTTTCAACTTCAGTATGGCCGAATACCTATCCATACTACAAGCTGTTCAAGTCCATCATGGGATGGGATGTGTCCGAGGATGAGATTATGGCCATGGGAAAGAGGATACAGCTGCTTAGGCATCTTTTTAACTACAGAGAGGGCATCAATCCAAGAAAGATTGCCCCGCCTTCCAGAATGGTTGGCGAGCCGCCACTCAAGGCAGGGCCAACTGCCGGCGTTACCGTGGACTATCGTGCCATGGTTGATGAATACCTTCAGGAAGTTGGCATTGATGCTGACGGGAAGCCTTCCACTGAGGTCATGAAGGAACTGTCAGTGGATTTCTCGCAATGAACTTTTAAGAATCTTCAACCATTACCTATTTTTATCTATTCGGCACATGGATATTTTATCCCTTGCCTGTTGCCAGCATTGCCGTTTACAGCCCGGTATTCTGCTGCAAGCTCGCAGAGGGTCACACGGGGCTAGCTGCAGTTGAAATCGGGCCGGGCGGTTTTTCTTAACCCGCAACTGGCGGAACCCATGCAGCATAGGGCACCATTGCAGGAGGGCCTGTGATTCACCCGTATCAGCTGAATTAAACAAGCATGAGTTACGGAAAGGTAAATACGCATACGATGCTGCTTTTTCCAATCATTTCACACAGGTTTTTCAGCACAGGCAAACCCGTATATATTCAGATCGGTTTAATTCTCAGTGGTATCATGAGCTATGGTGGATATACGGGCAAATTTCTGAGGGTAAATCTCTCAAAGGGCACAATCAGCATTGAGGACACGAACATGAAATGGGCCAGGGATTACATAGGCGGACAGGGGCTGGCCACAAGGTATTTTGTGGATGAGGTGGATCCAAAGGTAGATCCGCTGTCCCCGGACAATGTCCTCATTATGGCGCCTGGCCCACTGACCGGCACAAGTTCTCCCACCGCCGCAAGATACATGGCAGTGACAAAGAGCCCACTGACCGGCACAATAACAAGGAGCAACTCCGGAGGATTCTTCGGGGCAAAATTAAAACACTCCGGCTTTGACATGATAATTTTCACCGGAAAGTCTGATCATCCCGTATATCTTTATGTTCATGACGGGAAAGCCGAACTCCGTGACGCAACCCATGTGTGGGGAAAGGATGTGTTTCAGACCGATGACACGCTGAAGGCCGAGACTGGAGTCAACGTTTCCGTTGCTTGCATAGGGCCGGCAGGTGAGAACCTGGTCAAATTCGCATCAATTGTCAATGATAAGCACAGGACGGCGGGAAGAAATGGAGTTGGAGCCGTGATGGCCTCAAAGAATCTTAAGGCTGTTGTGGCATCTACGGGAAAGATGCCCCAGATCGGACATGCTGGAAGGTACAGGGATACGCTGGCAGCAATGCTCAAGAAGATCAAGGCAAACCCTGTAACAAGCCAGGGACTCCCTGCCTATGGGACCGAGGTGCTTGTGAACATAATCAACCAGTCCGGAATATTCGGCACAAAAAATTACATGGATTCCGGAAATGATCCGCTTGCAGACATGGTGAGCGGAGAAACTCTTGCTGACACATATCTCATAAGAAATACACCTTGCTTTGCATGCCCAATTTCATGCGGCAGGGTATCCAGATACAATGAAAGGGAGTCCGAGGGCCCTGAATACGAATCCACATGGGCCCTGGGCCCCAACACGGGCATACACGACCTTTACACGGTGATAGCTGCGAATGACAACGCGGACAGGCTGGGATATGACACAATAACAGCTGGAAACACACTCTCTGCAGCCATGGAACTTTACAGCGAAAAGAAAATACCTGACAGCGTTGTTGGGCCTACGAAACCTGTCTTCGGCAACTCATCATTTGTCCTTGAGGCCTCTGCAAAGCTGGCTTACAGAAAGGACTTTGGAAATGATCTTGCTGAGGGATCCCTGAGGCTAGCCCGCAAATACGGGGATGAAAATGCATCCATGAGCGTAAAGGGCCAGGAAATAGCGGCGTATGACCCCAGGGGCGCATACGGGATAGGGCTTGCATATGCCACCAGCAACATTGGAGGGTCCCACATGAGAGCATACACCATATCTAATGAAATACTTGGCGTGGAGCCGGTCTCCAAGCCAACTGAAAAGGAGGGCAAGGCAGCGCTTGTCAAGTATGTGCAGGATTTCACAGAGGTCATGGATTCCTCAGGATTATGCCAGTTCCCGTCCTTCGCACTGAATCTTGATGACTATATTGCGCTTGTCAACGACGTTACAGCCTTTGATTACACAAAGGATGAAATAATGCTAGCTGCAGAAAGAACCTGGAACCTTGAAAGGCTCTTCAACCTCAAGGCTGGCATAAAACCTGAACAGGACAGGCTTCCCGAAAGGTTCATGAAGCAGGCGCTGGAAAAGGGGCCGGATAAGGGGAACACGTTCCCTCTGGATTACCTTCTAAAGGATTATTATCGTGTAAGGGGCTGGAACGAGAAGGGGATACCGACAAAGGAGACCATAAAGAGGCTCGGGCTGGACTACTATTCCCTGTAATCAGCCTCCAGCCACCGGCGGAAATATGTCCACAGAATCTCCACTCTTTATTACCTCCTGGAGCCCCCTTCCAAAAATCACATTGACACCGTTTATGAGTATTATTACATTGCCCCTCAGTTTTCCATCTTCCAGCATAAGTTTCCTGAAGGGTTCGCCATAGCGATCGCAGAGTGAGTCCACAACCTTGCCCACCGTTGCCTCATTGTCATTCAGGGAATCTTCCTTCCTGCCGGTTATCTGCCTGAGATTGGCATAATATTTCACCGTAATCATTGCTGTGAAAACATTGGATTGCGGTATTTACGTTTTTCTGGCATGGGATGTTTATCCAAACGCCATAACGCAGAGAGACTGATGCCATTCAGTATATGGGGCAATGCAATTACATGTTATGATTGAAGCCTTTGTGGGAAAGGGAGGTGTGGGTAAATCAACCATATCTGCTGCATATGCAAGGGTGCTGGCGGAGCATGGGCAGACCCTTCTTGCATCTACAGATTATATGCCGTCTCTGCGGCACATATTCACCCGCGACTACCGGAACATAACTGTAATGGAGATATCCGAATCCGACATTGCTGCAGAGTGGAAATCCAGGTATGGCGACCAGGCATATGCCATAATATCGGAATTTGCCGATGTGGGGCCGGAGATACTTGATCACATTGCCAGCAGCCCTGGCGTGGCGGAAGAGTTCATGATATCACGAATAGTTGAACTGCATGACTCCGGCAGGTATGATTATGTTCTGTGGGATACGCCGGCGTCATCATCAACCATGCATCTCTTATCCCTGGAAAGGGATTTCTATAACCATCTTGGTCGGGATCTGAAGTTTCTCATCTCTGCCAGGGGAAGGATAAGGGGCGACCGTATTGGCTCGATTCTCAAGGAATGGCAGAAACTGGCACAGGATGTGTGGAATCATATGGAAAAAACCAGGTTTTTCCTCGTCTCCACGGCTGATGCCCTGAGCCTTATGCAGGCCGCCGAGATTCAGGAGGATGGGGCTGGGAATATACGGGAAAATACTTAACAGGTCGCGGGAGACGCTGCCTGGATACGAGCTTTCCATACCTGAACTGCACGGCACTGTGCAGGATATTGTGGAAGCCATTATGGAACCCATGGACAGGATATTCAGGAAATCGCACCCGCCACATATTTAACGGGAATACCCTGAGAACTCAGAAGCCAGGATATGTGTGAACCAGCTGCTCTCAAGAGCTTCCAGGAACCTGGAAAGCCGTTCCCGGCTCTCCCTGAGGATGAGAAAATCATATTCCTCGCTCCCAAGTGGAATGAAATCCAACCCGTACATAACTGCCGCCTGCCGTATGGCCACGCCGGCATCTGCCCTGCCGCTCCAGATTGCATTTGCAACAGCGTAGTGTGTTTTGACCTCGTATGAAAATCCCCTGATATCCTTTCCACTTATGCCGGATGAAAACAGAATGCTGTCGATGAGTGCCCTTGTCCCGGACCCCGGGTTCCTGTTGACAAATGCAGCGCCACGGGATGCAATGTCCGCAAGGGATTTTATGCCCTGAGGGTTCCCTGGCCTGACCAGTATTCCCTGCTCCCTCTTGTATCCCTTCACCAGTTCTGCCCTTTTCATGAGATCGTAATCTCCTGTGAAGTCGTTATACTTCATGTTAGCTGGATTGAGCAAATGAACACCTGCAATATCTGCCTCTCCCCTCCTTATCGCCTCAACACCTCCTGTTGATCCCACGTTGATCACCTTGACATCCATTGAAATCTTACGGAATATGGATTCAAGGGCTATGTCATGGCTCCCTATGAATGTAAAATCTGGAACCAGCACATCATCCGAATAGAGTGATACATTCACACTTTCACCTGAATCCATGTACGGCCTATCCCCATAAACGGAGATGTAACCGTCCGATCTCATGATTCTTGATACCGATCCGGAATCGCCAATAAGGGGGTATGCCACCGTTGATTCTCTCCGGACAAGGATTACTGGCACAAGATTAACCTTCCCCTGCGCCAGGTGAACCCTGACAGGCAAAGTTCCGGGAATCTGCACTGTCCTGCGCCTTATGCCGCACGATCTCAGCAGGGCAGGCAGGAATATTGTGTCAAAGACCATGATGGCTGAAACAGGGAATCCGGGGAGACCTATGACAGGCGTTCTTCCCATCATTGAAAGGAGCGTTGGCTTTCCGGGCTTAACCTCAACGCCATGAAAAATTATGCCGGGCTTGAACTCTGCAAGCACATCATATACCATATCGCCCTCCCCGGCAGAAGTGCTTCCACTTGTTATTATGACATCATTTTCCCCGGACAGCGATTTAATTGCCTTACGGATTGCCTCCCGATCGTCCTCCACTATCCCGTGGTATGTGGGCTGGAATGCGGGATACTGCCTCAATATGGCCTGCACTGCAGCTCCGTTGGATTCATAAAGCATGCCGGGCATCAGTTCATTTCCCGGCTCCACCAGCTCGTTGCCTGTGGAAAGTATTGCGACTCGCATTTTTCTTCTTACTGTGACATAATTAATTCCAACTGAATGCAGCACTGCGATCTCCCTTGAACCAACTGTTGTACCTGCCCTGAGGATGAGTTCTCCCCTGGAAAGATCCGATCCGGCCTGTGAAACGTTCTCTCCAGGTTTTACGGACCTGAAAACCTCCAGCGTTTTGCCCTTAAGGCGGGTATATTCCACCATAACCACGGAATCGGCACCAATTGGAACAACTGCACCTGTTGCAATTCTGATGCAAGTTCCTGGCTCACCCATTTCAAGTGCGGGTTCCCCTATGGCGGCGGAACCTGAAAGATTCAGCATTACAGGCATGTCCTGCTCTGCCTCCTCCACGTCCTGCGATCTTACAGCAAAACCATCAACCTCAGACCTGTCAAAGGGAGGGGAATCAATGCCAGAAAAAATGTCTGAATCCAGCACCCTGCCCTGGGCATCCGCCGTGGCGATGCGTTCCGATCCATTTACTTCACCCACGCTTTCTGCGGCAAGCCTCTTTGCTTCTTCCATACCCACCAGCCTGTGAAATATCAGCGCCATCAGTAAACATCTCCAATGAGTGTTATGTCAACAATCTCGCCCTCCTCAAGCCCCTCCCTGTTTTCAGGAATAACCGTTATGCCGTTTGAGAGGAGGAGCGATGACAGTATTCCAGATCCGGTTATCCTCAGCGGATCCGCAACAAGCCCTTTCTCTGTGTTTCTCACCCTGACACGCAGGTATGATCTCATCCCTTCCCGGTTTGCTACCCTTTCAGTCACTGCTGCCCTCACCACAGCCCTGGTGCGCTTCAGCCCTGTCAGGAGGTTAAGGAAAGGATCCAGGAACGCTTCCAGTGAGATCAGTGCGGCAACCGGCAGGCCTGATACTGAGAATACGGGCTTTCCTCCCACATTGTACAGGGATACGGTGCGGCCGGGCCGGATCATAACCCCGCCGAAAACCATTTCACCCATCCCGTCAAGCACATCTGCCACAAGATCGCCTGAACCCAGGCCTGTGCCCCCTGTAATTGCCAGAATGCTGTGGCTGCTTAGGCTCTTTTCCAAAGCAGACCTTATTGCAGCCGGATCATCTGGAACAACCCCGAGATCATGGGTCCTCAAATATGCGGAAGAGAAATACGAAAGAAGAAGGGGTTGTGTTGTGTTTCTAACACCCATGCCCGGCATGATCTCATTTCCTGTTGATATTATGCCCATTTCCATTGCCCGGAATACCTGTAGCCTCTCTATTCCAACCGCAATGCACGCTGCCAGATGCTGTGCCCTTATGATCTCTCCACTGCCAATGATCTTCTGGCCGGTGCTGATGTCCTCACCTGCGCGTGACACGTTCTCATATTTTCTGACCGGCCGGAACACCCGGAGAGAATTCCCGGACCTTTCAGCGTATTCCGCCATGACCACCGCATCAGATCCATCTGGCAGCTCTCCTCCGGTATATATCTCATATGCCTCTCCGTGCATAAGGGATGCCGATCCGGATCTGCCGGCCTCAATTTCCCCCCTTACTTCCAGTGTTATAAAGTTGTACTCCGATGCGCCGGATACATCAGATGAAATTACAGCATAGCCATCAACTGCACTCCTGTTGAAGGCCGGCGAATTCTCGCCTGCGTAGACATCAGCTGCAGAAATCCTTCCAGAACATTTCAGCACTTCAATGGATTCCACAGCAGCAACTTCCCATTCCCTTCCGGACATGCGCTCTACAGCCGTGGAGAATGTTATCAGGCTGCTGAAACCCTGCATCCTTCTCCGGTTGCTCCCCATTAAATTGCATTTTTGTACACTATTAATCTCTATCGATTTGCATCACTGCCCCCTGTTCTTCAGGAGTGAAGTGATCGCCCCGGCAAGGCTGAGAATCGCCGAAATGATCATCACGGTGCGGAATCCCTGAGAAAAGCTGCTGAAATACTGCGGCGTTATTGCAACAACCGTCCCTGAAAACATGCCCACAGCCAGCGATCTGGGTATATAGGCTGATATTACGGCAGTTGCAAGCACAATACTGAAAAGCTGTCCCGTGAACCTCATTGTTCCAAGGAATCCAGATGCAGTCCCGGAGCTGTCGCGGGACACGGATCCCATCACGGAATTGGTGTTCGGAGCTGAGAATAGCCCAAATCCAACACCGATGATTCCAAGGAGTGTCAGTATCTCCACCCTCCCGAGAGGACGCATGAAGTAAAGGCCGAGAAACGCGAGGCCTATGATAATCATTCCTGCCGATGCAATGGATCTTGACCCGAATCTGTCAGCGAGCTTTCCGGCAACAGGCGACAGGGCAACCATCAACACAGGTTCCGGAAGTATGAGTATCCCTGACATGAACGGGCTCACATGAAGAATCACCTGAAGATAAATTGAGAAGATGAAGACAATGGAGAATGTGCTGATATAGTTGAGAAGCGCCGTGAGATTGGAGGCAGCAAATGTCCTGTTGCCTTTCAGCATCCCGGCCGGCACCGCCTCACCTGCGCCATGTGTACCGTACATGGCGAAAAGTGTGATGAAAACAGCCGCCACAGGGAGAATGCAGGCTGCCATCAGGAAACCTGCCACATCCCAGATGGCAACATATGCGGTCAGTGATAGTATGGATCCGGCCAGAAAGACAGAACCCGACATACCAGATGCTGCGTTTCTCTTCCTGATCTCAATGTTCCGCATGCTGTATGCAGAAAGTGCCAGAGCTGCGATGCCAACAGGGCCTGAGAACAGGAACACTGACCTCCATCCGCTGAATTCCATCAGGATGCCGCCAAGAAACGGGGCAAAGGTCAGACCAAGGTACACGGACATTGCGTTGATGCCGAGAGCAAAGCCCCGCCCTCCGCCGGAATAAACATAGCTCACTATGGCAGTTGAATTGGTGCTGAGGATAGCTGAACCCAGGCCGGCAAGCGACACCATGGCAATGAGGAAAGCATATGATGGGGAGAAGGAAGCCGCAATGGATGATGCTGAGAAGACCGCAAGGCCGAACCTGAATATCTTTACCCTCCCCACATTATCGGATATTCTGCCAAAGAATATCATGAAGGAGGCCAGTGGAATTAGATAGATCATGGGTATCAGGGCTGCCTGTGTAAAGTCCAGGCGGAAAGAGACACCTATGCGGGGCACTGCAAATGCAATGGCGCTTGAAAGAAACGGGGTTGCGAATGCCGAAACGGAGGTTGTTGCGAGCACCAGCCTCCTTGATCCTGAATCACTCAATCAGATGGCCATGGCAGGCATGCATATTTCGCTGATTAATAATTCCTGCCGGCGTTGAGCGGCACTGTGTCGTGCTCATCCGTTTCCCGTATTTTTCCCTGGCTCAACAACGGATATGCCACCCCTGATCCTTGAAAGGAATATTCCTGTGAACATTATGGCTACACCTGCAATTGAGAGCACGCCTGGAATCTTTGCGGTCATGAAAGCCTGCAGCACCACGGTGAAAATTGGCACACTGAATGCAAGGACAGTTATGCGATTCACCTTGCTTATGCGTACCATGTAATTCCACAGGAGGAACTGCAGTGCGCCGCCCAGTGTGCCCATCCAGACAAGATCAATAAGAAAACCAGCTGTTACCCTGAGGTGAAAATCAAGGGGACTCAATGCAAGCATTATACCTGCACCAACAATAAACTGCGTCGCGTTCACCGCAACTGGATCCTGATCCCTGATTTTCCTGTAGAAGACCGTGAATGTACCCCAGAAAAATGCATTGATGATGGTAAGGGCCATTCCTGTAAGCGTGAAGCCTGAAAGCAGTGGTATGCCGTATATGAGAACACCGACGAAACCTATTACTATTCCCAGAATCTCCATTCCGGAGGGCTTCTCTGAAACCATTAGAAAAGCTATTGGAAGGGAGAAAAGCGGCATTGAATAGCTGAGCACTGCTGATTCGGATGGGGAAACGTAGAGCAGTCCGTATGCCCAGAACACCGTACTGGTGACTGTTACAGCGGAGAGGAAGAGAAGGCTCCGTGTCAGTATGATCCTTCTTGATATTGACAGCAGCAGTGCACCTGCCATGAGATACCTCAATCCCATGAACACAAGTGGCGAGGCGAATCCAAGGCCGTTCTTGGCGAAAAAGTACGAAAATGCAGTGAATACTACGTAAGGCAAAAGAAACTTGAGTTCCCTCAACCATTGGGTGAGCACTTCCCCGGCTAAAGCTTTGCCATAGCCGGTATTCCCAGCTTTCCTTCTGGAATGTAGCTACATCATTATTTCATTACACACGGTAAAACAGTCAAACATGAGCTGTTGTGAACATCATCTTGGAATCCATGATATATCAGGGGCTATATTCATAAATAAGGATTGAATAACATATACATGACTAAGATAAATGATGCTGTGAAACTTGTGGTACAGGAAAACCCACTCTACGCCACCATGATAAAGAGCGGACTTGTCAACTATGCAAACCTTGCCAGGAAGATCCAGCCTACAGTGGAAAGCATGACGGACAAGGATGTGAAGATAAACACTCTTGTGAAGAGCCTTACCCAGATAAAGCCAGAACTGACATGGGGCAGGCAGATAGATCTCCTGAGGAATTCCAAGCTCTCCCTTGACTACAAATACAAGGAGAAACTTGTGCCCAGGCCCGGGGACATAGACAGCAATTCCATCGTTGCAGTCAGGACACCCCAGGGATTCAAGTGCCTCATGGGAGGAATGGATGATGGCGACCTTGCCCTCATAAAGATAGAACTCCCGGAGGATGCCTCACGGAGTCCAGGGCTGACCCTTTTTGTGGTTGAGTACCTCATGCTTCAGAAGGTGAACATTGAGAAGATATACAGGTTCGACACGGAGATCATACTTACAGCAAAACAGGAAGATGCGGTGAAGATACTTGAGCACCTCAGCAACCTCATATACAGATCGAAAGCCTGATCTCTGAAATGCTTTGCTTGCCTTAACCGCTCAGGCACACTATTTTTATTCAACCTGCCCATGAAAGCTGGATACGAATGAGACCGTCAATATCCCCGGAAGGAGATACCGCATATCTGGATGAAATTCATGATGACAGTGTTCTTGCCATTTCTGGATTCAACCTGGCTACCACACCGGAATTCCTGATACTGGAGCTTTATAGGAAATACCAGGCCACCGGGCATCCCAGATCCATATTCATTGAAACGGATGCTCTCCCTGCTTCCCCGGGGAGGGCACTAGACCTTGTCCTGAAGGACATGTCAGAATCTGGAGACTACAATTTCATTAAGGGAATGCTTGTTCCATTTATGGGATTCTCTCCATATCTCCAGAAAATGACCCTGGAGAATAGATTCCAGGTCTATGGATGGCCCATCGGAATCACTGCATACTGGTTCAGGGAGGTTGCATCCGGCAGACCTGGGCTGCTCACCAAGATAGGCATGGGCACTTTCCTTGATCCGGATCAGGATGCCGGTACACTGAATGAATCTGCTGCCAGAAACAGGATGTGCTACTCAACCAGGATTGATCTGTCCGGAGATGAGTTTCTGGTATACAGGGCACCGAAGCCGGAAGTATCCTTCATCAGGGTAACATCATCTGACAGGCTGGGAAACCTGAGCATGGAGGATGAACCCATAAGGGGAACAGTGGTGAGCATAGCACAGGCCAGCAAGGCCATGCCAAATCCAGGAAAGGTTGTTGCCCAGGTGAAACGCGTTGTTGTTGACGGAGCGTTTTCACCCAGGCAGGTTGAAGTGCCATACCCGCTGGTTGATTACGTTGTTACCTCACCGCCACAGTACCACTGGCAGGCAAGTTCCTTCGAATATGATCCCAGGGCATGCTTCAGGGTCAGCCCTGGAAATACTGACCGGCTTCTTGGTGACACGGGATCTGCAAGATCGCCTGTGCTGCACAGGATCATAGCAAGAAGGGTTGCACTTGAACTCATAAAGCTGCTCAACGGCAAGGGGTCCCCCATACTTATCAACCTTGGGGTTGGCGTCCCGGCACTGCTTTCCGGAATCATCTCGGAAGAGGGCCTTTCAAGGGATATTGTGAGTGTGGTTGAATCAGGGCCATGGGGAGGCGTTGCCCTTACCGGGCCGGACTTTGGAATATCAATGGGGGCATTTGCCCTCTCCACGATACCCGACATGTTTTCAAATTATGAAGGTGGCATTATAGATACTGCTTCCCTGGGATTCCTCCAGGTTGATCAGTACGGAAATGTCAACCCATCATACATACCTGGTAAGCTCACCGGACCGGGCGGATTCCCCGTCATAGCTGAGGGTACGCCACGCGTTTACTTTGCCGGGACATTTACAGCCGGGAAAAGTGACATTACTTCCGAAAACGGAAAACTGAACATCAGATCCGACGGAGATGTCCTGAAGTTCGTCAACAGGGTTTACAAGATATTTTTCAGCGGAAAGCAGGCAATGAAATTCACAAAGGAGGTCAGGTACTTCACAGAGAGGGCTGTGTTCACCCTGACGCGGGACGGGCTCAGGCTGGATGAGGTCGCTCCAGGCGTAGATGTGGACAGGGACATACTGGGCAGAATGGAATTCAAACCGGCAATCGCCAGAGAACTTGCCGAGATGCCGCCTCCAGTTTTTTCCGGGAACAGGATGAACCTGAAATATATGATAACGCACCACTGAAGGGCTCCGTGCACCCACAGGGTGCCATTTAATTGCTGGTCATCAACTTTTAATCTGTAATTGTGATATTCATTCATGTCAGATGAAATAAAACAGGAATACATGCAGTTCAACAGCGGCACACTCTTCCACAGAAAGCTTGAATCAGGGGCAGGCAGGAACATAATACTCCTCCATGGGTGGTCTTTCACCTCAAGGAACTGGAAGGATGTAGGTGCGTTCCAGCATCTTGGCGACCTGGGATTCAATGTCTATGCACCGGATTATCCCGGTTTCGGCAACTCAGACCCTCAGGACAGTTATGCTGTCAGGAGGGGAGACATATCAAGGGGCACTGAATTCCTGAGAGATTACCTGAAACTCATTGGAGTGAAAAAATCCTACATACTTGGCGCCTCAATGGGCGGCGGAATGGCTGTAATGGCAGCCATGGACATGCCCGAGTCTGTGGATGGCATCATTGCCGTGGCCCCGGCATGGGTGGAGGATCAGAAGGCCAGGATGGCAGGGATTGACAAGCCCGTGCTCTTCATATGGGGATCAAATGACAATGTTGTGCTGCCTGCCCTTGGAAAGCAGTATGCATCCATCATTAGGGGATCAAGGCTGGAGATTGTGCAGGACGCCCCGCATCCGGTATACATAGACCAGCCCATGCGGTTCTTTTCCATAGTGACCGATTTCCTCAGGTCGCACTGAATAACCGTGCCCAGCATGGGGCGCTTCCTGAACGCATGAGAAATTTTATGACCATATGAATAATTTTTTAACAACCTGACGCTTATTCTTCCTATGATAATCGAGGAGATAGACAGGATGCTCAACAGGCAGGTGGTATTTTCCTTTGCCGTGGATCTTCCCATCACGGCTTTCTCAGTTAAGTACAATATGCCCATGATCGTCAGGATCAGGATTACCAGGGAAGGCGGATATGCCATTGTCAACATGGAGAACAGCCCTGGCCTTGATGACAGCGACCTTAAGGAGATTTCCAAATATGATATAAAGAGGTCAAGGGATGCCATAATGGTAAAGATCGACCTTACCGGAACGAAATTCCTTCAGGGCTTCACGGCACTGAATGCCGTCCCTTCACTGGTTGTGGACGGGGTTATCGTGCATGACGGCTACTGCTATATTTATTTCAGATTCCATGAAAATGATGAGCAGAACGTCACGAAAGCCCTGAGGCAGAATTTCATGGATTTCAGCAGGTACGCAATCCAGTACATCGGGCCAAGCACAGGTGCAATCGACGTATTCAAGGAGCTGTCTGAAGTAACTCCCCTCAAGTACGTTGAGATAACATCATCTGTCCCGCCCTCATTCATGAACATAACAAACGACCCTGTCATTGTGAACCTTGGCGTATCCTGGACACGCGAGCTCAAATATCTGCTTGAAGATGAAATCAGGGCTGTATATTATGATAAACATTCGCTCCTTACCGACAGGAACAGCTTCGTTACAGAGATATCCAAAAAAGACCACATATACGAGACCTCATTTACAAACCCCCTGATTGAGTTCTTTGTCAAGCAGGCATCAGAGAATTTCACAATAACCCTTGGAATGCCGCAGAAGCTTAACGGGAAGACGTTCTCATTCTCGACAATAGTCCCCCTCATAGTTCTTCCTGACTTTTTCGATACAATGAAGGAGGCCATCAAGCAGTTCAGGGAATGGGATATTGATATTCACTATGTCAGGGATGTGGAAGCCCTGGAATCCACATAATCTGGCTTCTCGGGACCCGGCTCTTCTGTGTGCCTCATATGTACAGTGAAGCCAATGATACTGCTATTGCCGCAAGCACCGCGTATCCCAGATTTTTTGTGCGCACTGCCACTGCAACAGCAACTGCAAGTGACAGGGCTGTGCCAGGAGAGAATTCAGTGATGTTATAAACCGCAAGTGCAGAAAAAGCAGAGACTGCGAAGAGGTTGAATATCTGCTCCATGTTCCTTCCGCCTCTGAACCTGGAAATTACCAGCCATGGGACGAGGCGCTGAGAAAGGCTGAGAAGCGCAAGGGAAGCGATCAGAAATATAAGAATCATTTATTCCTCCTGCGCATCACAATCATCATTCCGGATGCAACTCCAACCAGTATCGGAACCATTATAAAGTATGACGGCAGATGCAGTGCCCTTGCAGCCACAGAAACTGATATTGATGCTGCAGCGGTTAAGGCAGTAGACCTGTCTGATATCTTTGGTATGAGAAGGGCGAGGAAAAGGGCAGGCAGTGCAATTGCTATTGCAGCCTCCACGCCTGCCGGCAGGAAGTTCACCATAACAGAACCGGCGGCCGTGGAACCAATCCAGTTCACGTAGGCATACAGGCTCATGTTCCTCACCAGGCCCTTGGGCAAGGGTGGGCTCTGAACAGAAAGCGCATAAACTTCGTCTGTCAGTAGAGGTGCAATCGACATCATATCCTTCAGTGTTATGTCTTCCCTGATGCTGCCCAGATGTGGGCCGTAAAAAGTATGCCGGAGATTGAGCAGGAAAGCCGTCAGGAGGAGAGTTGCAGGGTCTATGCCAATGCTCCAAAACCCCACGAACGCCGACTGCACTGCCCCGGAGTACACCAGTGCCGAAAGTGATACTGTTGCCCATACTGGTACGTGCAAAGCTGTTGCTATGGCCCCAAATGCAATGCCTGAAGGGATGTAGCCTGCCGAAATAGCTGTCAGGCCTCCCCTGAAATCCCGCTTCAAGGAAAGAGCACCCCTCCCTTTCCCCGGTCACTGGTTGATGACAAACCTTTCTTCTTCCTTTTCCGGCACCGGATTGAAATCCCTGCGTCCCCTGATGATATGAATGGCCTCTCCGATTATGAGTCCGGCAGTGAGTGCCAGTGCGACATCAACAGCAAATACGATGGTACGGTTGGTGGGGTAGAGAATTTCCAGAAGAATCCTGGAAACATAGGAAGCTAGCCATATTATCAGAATGATCGGCGAACGCCTGTAGTATACTTCCCCGTTCCTCATGAAGAATGATATTCCGCCGCCGATTCTAAGGCCCATGAGTGCACCTGCTGGAATCAGGAGCAGTGTGTAATATATCTCAGTATCTCCAAGGTTAAGGAATAAGACAAAGGCCAGCGTGAGAAGAACATAGAACACTGGAAGAAACATAACTCTCCCTGTGCTGTAACGCCTACCATATATGCCGCGAATGATCCTTCTGGCCACTATGATTGCAATGATGGCAAGAAAAATTACCAGTGTTTCAAAGGACCCCGCCGGCGTGGCAGCAGGTTGAACTGCATTTGCTGCGGGCATATATAAAAGTGTTTCCAGCAATGTTATCCCAATCTTAATATGTGTCAGAATTAATATTTTATCGTACCTGGACAGAGGGCCCCATTATAACCTGTTCCAGTCCATGTGAATGGCGCGAAAAAAGCCCGCCAGAACAACGGAATTCAGATATTCAAAGGTGGCATGTGTTGCATCTTCAGCCGCGCTTGCAGGAATTATCACTGCTTTTTCGCCGGCAGCATCCTGTTAAAGGGCGCATGGGTAGAACAGCATTCATGCGGAAAATCTCATTGGCATGCTTCGGTGATGAACCGGGCAGGCTGTCAGAATATTCCCATGAGTTAAGCATGTTCCCTTATGAATCTCTCCAGGACCCTGTTGTACCCCTCCCTGTCCTCCCACATGGTCAGGTGTGAACACCCCTTGAAGATTACAAGTTCCGAATCCCTGATCTTTGCATGCATGAGATTTGCCACACCCGGGGTTACTTCGTCATATTCCCCAACGGTTATCAGTGTTGGAACTTTTATATTCTGAATTCTGTCCGTTATGTCCCAGTCCTTTATTGTTCCGGTGATTGTGAATTCATTGGGGCCATTCATTATTCTGTAGACGTTCCTCTTTTCGCCGTATTCCATGGATCGGGCAACATCTTCAGGAAGTGTGTCCATCCGTATCAGGTGCTTCCTGTAAAATTCCTTCACGGCTGCCACATATTCAGGATCTGATGCATCTCCGGTCTCATCATACCTCCTTATTGCATCTCTGGATGCGGGTGTTAGGTTATCTATGAGGCGGTACATTTCGGCCACTGTCAGAGGCACGCTGGAAAGGCCGCCAGAAACAATCAGGCCTTTCAAGCGGTCCTGATATTTCAGCGAATAGGCAAGTGCCAGAGCGCCGCCATATGACGATCCCATGAGAAAAATCCTATCATCGCCAGCAATAGCTTTCCTGACCTGCTCTGCCTCCTCAACGCCATAATCAATGGTGAACTTGTTCTGTTCCGGCTCCTCGGATCTTCCGCAGCCAAACTGATCATAGAAGATTACAGTAATGCCATGGTCAGAAAGGTCGGCAAGAGGCAGCAGGTAATCATGAGACATGCCGGGCCCACCGTGCATGGTCAACAGTTTCACTCTTTCCCGTTCTGCCCTGAATATCCTGTAGAATATGCGGATTCCCTGTATTTCCAGGAATCCATCCTCTGATTTTCCTGCCATAAACTGCACCAGTCAACTTGAAGGATATGGGAAATATAAATGATATGCCTTGAACTGGCGGCATATAACTTTCTGGGTCATGTCTTGATGCTGCCCTGGGATGCCATCTGATCGAACATCTCTGTTATCTCCTCCACTGACTTTCCCTTGGTGACGGGCATTATCACATAGAATGTGGCAGCTGCAGCCACCGAGAGCACGCCAAAGACGACGAGTGAACCTGCAATGTGTATTGTGCTGTCCATGAATGGAAATATCTCTACGATGGCAAAGTTAGCGATCCAGTCTATGAATGCAATCAGCGATGCCATGGTGCCACGGTATTCCGTGGGGAAATACTCGCCCTGTATTATCCATCCGGTTCCTCCAACGCCAAAGGCAAAGAATACTATGAACAGGGACATGGCAACAAGCATTCCAATGTCAATGTTCGCATACTTCAGGGCTGCACCGAGAAAGCCAAAGACCGCCATTCCCGTGTATCCGGTAATGGCTAATGTCCTTCGGCCTGCCCTGTCAATGAGCTTGAAACCTATGTATGTGGCAGCAACGTTTATCACGGCAAATATTGATGCTGCCTCCACTGCAAATTCCTCACTAATCACACTGCTGCTGCCAGCAGAACCAACAAGGTGAAGACTGCTTATTATGAGCGGCCCGTAGTAGAACGGTATGTTTATCCCTGTGATCTGCTGGAACATCATGAACAGACCTACTATGATGAATGCACGTTTGACGCCTGGCGTCATTCTCTTCCTAACGGCCGATGAGATGGGGTATTCCCTCTTCAGTTCCTCCTCATTGGTATCTACGCCGAGCCTCTTCAGAGACTGAACTGCCTTATCGTATTTGCCCTTAAGAACCAGCCATCTGGGTGATTCCGGCATTATGAACCTGAAGCCTAGGCCTATAATTGACGGCACTGCTGCAACACCAAGCATGATACGCCAGTCGAGGTTGAAGGCCTGTGATGGGAGACCGTAAAGGACTGCAAGTCCAATGAGATATGCACCCAGTATCCCTACGGTTATCATCCATTGCTGCAATATGCTGAAACTGCCCCTCCTCTTCTTTGGGGCCCATTCTGCAATGTATGCAGTTGCAATGGCAGAATCAGCGCCAACGGCTATTCCTATGAGTGTCCTGGAGACCAGGAGCATGAAGAGGTCCACGGTAACAGCTGACAGTATTGCCCCCAGGCTATAGAGGAAAGCATCGAATATGAGCATATACTTTCTGCCGTATCTGTCAATAAGCCCCGCTGCAATGAGTGCGCCCACAGCGGCTCCCAGAGAGACCCCGGAAAACAGATATCCCTTAATGAATGGATTCACCGTAACATAGCCTGAAGGGAGAAAACCTTCAACGATGCCTATATTGGACGTGTCATAGCCAAACAGAAATCCTCCAATTGTTGACAGGATGGTGAGAAGCCAGAAAAATCTGGATGTCTTCCCGTTATCGAGTCTTTCCAGTATCCTTTCTCCTGTTCCGGTGCCTGCGATTTCCATTGTCCAAAAGCCCGGGATCGGCTATAAATTTTTGTCGGACAATTTTCATGTATCCTTACTTTTTCGTTACATTATCTGACTGGCTGAAAGCATGCATATGTATCATGGGGCTAATTCCGCATGATCTGTGGTCTTAGCCATAATGTCTTGAAAAATATGTGGTATTGCTATTCAGAAATTTATAAACTTCAAACTTTATGAAGAAAACACCGATTTTGCAGTCTCCATTTTGTCAGACATGCCAGCTATATTTATACTTTCTTGCCATATTCATTTACTGGAAAAAGTATTTTTTTCTTGGAAATCCGTAAAATTTTCCTGAATATTTTGGCAAAATATTTATCAATAAAGTACATTTAGCTCTCCAATAAGGAGTAACAGAAAATGACCAAATTTGTTCTGGTATCAGATTCCACGTTGAGTTACGAATACAGGAATTTTCCCCTGCTGGATTTTCTGCCGTGTGCTCCTGGGCAGGCAATTCCGGGGCCCGTATACAGGTTTCTCAAGGGGCCAGCCCCGCCGGCCCACCCAAACGGCGAGGCCGTTTTTGCACCATATGCACTTAGAAAGGTTGAAGCTGCCCTCCTTCGGAAGTTCCCGAAAAAAGATGTTGCTGTGGCTCATGAAGATTATCTTGACAGATTCATAACTGATGATACAAAGGTCATAGGGGTCTCCACAATGGATCCCCTTGGGATAGGCCCAACAACAATGTCATATTATGCGCTTTTTGGCGGCGAAATGATGGCCTGGGTCCGCAAGGAGTGGGATTCTCTCATAGCCAGGATAAATGCCGCAAGGGCGGGCAAGAAAGCGAAGCTTATTGTGGGTGGGCCCGGAGTCTGGGAATTCACAATACTGAGAGATGAGATAGGGAAATACAACTTTGATTATATTGTCCAGGGAGAGATCGATGATATCGCTGAAACCCTCTTTGAGCAGATTGCTGAGGACAGCATAGACAGCACACTCTTCCACAGGGGCTATATGACATACGATGATGGCTTCAAGAAGGTTGTTAAGAATGATGATCTGTTCCTTGCCAGAGGTTTGACAAAATCTGCTTATCCCAGGCTCGATGATATTCCAGAGATAGTAAACCCCTCAATGAAGGGAATGGTTGAGGTCATGAGGGGTTGCGGTGTCGGCTGTGACTTCTGCGAGGTTACACTGCGCCCCCTCAGGTACAATTCCGTGGAGAGGATTGTCAACGAGATAAAGGTGAACCAGAGGGGCGGTATTGACAACGCATGGCTTCACTCCGATGAGATCTTCGGCTACAAACACGGAAACATGTTCGCACCCAATGAGGAAGCGCTTTCCGAGCTCTTTTCCGCTGCCATAGGCGTTCCTGGCATAAAAACATCCAACCCGACGCATGGAAGGATATCCATACCTGCAGGCTACCCGGAAATGATGGAGAAGCTTTCCAAGATATTGAAAACAGGGCCAAGGAACTGGGTTGGAATCCAGACAGGCGTTGAAACAGGCAGCGATGAACTTGCAAGAAGGCACATGCCAAATAAGACTCTTCCGCTGAAGATTGGGCCTGATGGAAGCTGGCAGGAAATTGTATGGCAGGGCGTGTTTGTTGAGACCAGGAACTACTGGAGGCCTGCTTTCACAATACAGGTTGGGCAGGAAGGCGAGACCGTTGAAGACATGTGGGATACCATTGCAATGGTAAACCGGCTCAGCAATTCATATGCCCTGGGAAGACCGTTTGAATTCACAGTGACCCCGCTGGTAAACGTACCACTAGGCAGAATAAAATCCAGGGAACTCAACACTGATGTTCTTGACGCTGATAAGCTTGCTGTGTACTACGCATCCTACAGGCACCTGGCAAAGATGGCATCAAGGGATGGCTTCAGAGATGCCCATGGAAACATAATCGCAAGGCTCGGAACCGGCTCTCTCATATCAGGAGGAGGTCTCCTGATGATGAAGTACGTTGAATCAATTGCCAGGAAGAAGGGCGTTGATATCGAGAAGGTCAAGAAATGGGGGCTGGACCAGAAGGACGAGTTCCACTCACTTGCTGCCATGAGCGGAGCCTGATCCCTCTAAACTTATTTTAACCCGATTCAATATACATTCTGTTGATAGTCAGAAATCCTGATGCTCTTGATTTTTCATATGTGCCCCAGAAACTCAGGTTCAGGGATGTTCAGATAGAGACCATAAGAAAGACCATGCTTGAACCCCTCAGATCAGGCATAAGCAGCAATCTTGTGGCTTTCGGCGATTCCGGTACAGGAAAGACTTCCACCATGAAGTATCTTGCCAGGGAGGAGAAGGGGTTCATAATTATTTATGAAAATGCCCTGTCTTTTTCCAGCCTGAAGATGCTCCTCATTGATGCCCTGTATAACATGGGCAAGCTTGTGGGCTCCAGGAACATGTCATACTCGGACATTTTCAGGGGATTCAACATGGTTTCCCAGAAGAAGGGACGAAAGATCGTTCTTGTTATTGATGAGGCCACAAACCTCATAAAGTTTGAAAGGGACGGGCTTTACAATCTCCTCAGGGCAGGAGAGATCTATTCCACTCCGGTATCAACCGTTCTTGTATCAATGGAGGACCCATCAATTTACATGACCGAGAGGGACAGGAAATCCCTTGGCGTCTTTTCAAGCATACTTTTCAACAGGTACTCAGAGGATGAGCTGGTGAGGATCATTGAGGAGAGGGCAAGAATAGCAATGGTGCCCGGGTCCATAAATGGCGAAATGCTCGGGCACATAGGCCATGTTGCAGGGCCATTCGGAAGTGCAAGAGTTGCCATAGAACTTCTCCAGAAATCAATATACATCTGTGAATATCGTGATGGCACATCTGTTTCCATAGAGGATGTCAGGGCTGCTCAATCCATGATCAACCCATATGTGACTGAAAGCAAGCTAAGCGAACTGGACCCGCTGGATTTAGCTGTCCTGCTGTCGATCTGCCACTGCCTCAGGGATGAGCCGAGCACCTCCATGTCATGCGTTCTGGAGGATGTCAGGATCGTCTCGGAACAGTTTGGTGTGAGCCTCAGGGAAAACACGGCAGTTTACAGATCCGTGAAGAGGCTTGAGAATCTGGGCATTGTAGAGGGGAGAGTGGTTGGGCGCGGTGACAGGCAGGGAGTTGCCAAGCTTATAGGAATAAATGATATTCCTGTTTCTGTCCTTGAGGAGAAAGTGGAAGCGCTCATAAGGAGAAACTGAAGAGGTCTGCCTTCCTGTGCGGTGAGCATGAATCCACGATAAAATCAATCTGCCTGAATGCCATTGATACCTGCCTTTCATAAAACTTCAGGTCGATCCTGTCATGTGTGCCGTCCAGATCAACAATGCCATGATTGTGATCCACTACAACAACCCCGACCCGGCTCCCGGGCATTATCCGGTATCCCCTGTCCATGGCTTCCCTGATTGCCATCCCCTGTATATTGTGGACAGCGTATTCCTCAGGATTTCTTGTTACATGCAGTGGTATCCTGAAGTCTTCAACAGGACGGTGCCTGAGGGAACGCATATAACTGCTTTCCAAGTCCCTGATCTCCTTACGTTTTGCCCAGATATCATCCGGTGTCATGCATTTCCTCAGAATCTCTATGGCCTCCAACTGGAATTTTGTGCATACCGGTGGTGCATCACGCCTTCTTACATACAAGCCACGAACCTTGACTGTACCATCCATGCGAAGGCCAATGTACCTGTTCAGCGCCCCAAGGCCAGAATTTGCCGGCATGAATACGATCCATCTGTAGTGGCCGTCCTCAACCATGCCTATGCCGGTCCTGTCCTGAATCTGGGAAAGCACATTTCTCACGTCCCCTGAGCCGGTTATCCAGAGTGAATCCACTATGCCGTGTATTAGAGTGAAGCCGTTAACCCGCGATATGTTCATGGCCATTGCCAGCGCCCATCTTCCCATGGCTGTTATCGATTCATGTATCTCTATTTTCCCGAACTTGGCGTTCTTGTATCCTGTGTACCCGAACGATGTCAGAAGCATCCATTTGAGGGCTGCATCCCTCATGCTGTACAGCCCTGATTTTGCCTTTACAGATTTGTAGAATAGCCGCCTTTTAAGAAGGCCATCCAGTGCGGATGCAAGAAAGCCACGCTCTGTTCCTGAAATGGAATACGGAGTGCCATGAATTTTTATGCCACCACCCTTCTGGATGGTTTCCGGCGACATGTTGTACCTGACCATTATGCTAGGATACATGGATGAAAAATCGATCTCATGGACATCGGTGTAAATCCCTGGATCGGGCTGCAGAACCAAACCGCCGCTGTCAGTATTCAGAAGTGCTTCTGCACTCTTAGCCTCCTCATGATCATCCTTCCTGACCGGAATCAGCACACCATTCCTTACAGCATAGGCTTCCTCCATTGCTGAAACGGCAGTGCCAGTGGTGACCCGTGATGCTGCAACAATGGGTAGCCCCGATGTTCGTGATATCTCAATGAGCCCATGAATCCCGGTCTCAGAATATGCAAATGAATCAGATTCTATACATATCTTCCCCTCAATGGAAACACGGGGATTGCTGTAGTGCGTCTGCCCGTAGGATTCAAATGTGGAGCCGTCAGATGAAACTACGTGCGGCAGCCTGTAGCCCTGATGGAGAATCATGTGGAGTATCTTGCTGAAGAATCCATCCCTGTTGCTGTATACAATTATTGTGCCCAGGTTTATCGCCCGATGTGCCTCGTATATGGCATCTGAATCTATCCTTTGAAAATGCATTCCATTTATCTCAATATCATAGGGGATTCCCAGCATGGAACGGCCAACTATTGTGGATACTGGTATCTCCGGATCCGGATCCAGGGGATCTTCCAGCGCGAAGAATCCAAGGTTCCGCTCTGCCATGAAGCGCAGAACCGGATCAATGTCACCGTTGTATATTGAGAATTTCCTCTCCAGGCCTATACTGTTTATGATTGCCATCAGGTCCCTTATGCCGGAAGGCCATACGGGTATTCGGATGCCGGCAATATTGCCATGCACATTCCGCATTGTGTCAAAGCTGTATCCGTATATGTCTGATTCGTCAAGCTGCCTGGCAAGAGATGCAAGATCATACATGTCACCTGACACGAATATCCAGCTTCTGTTTCTGTGATTCCGGCAGCTTATCCTGCCATGATCAAGATACCAGACCCTTATCGTATCAGAACCTGTGGCATTAACTATGGTTCCGTGCATTCACTGTTCAGCCTCCCTGATCCTCGAGTACAGATCAATTATGATGGATATCAGGAAACCTGTATACGGATCGACTCCGGAGTACGATATCTCTGCCGAATGCCTGCGGCCCATCATAACCATATCATGCATTATTGCAGCCTGTGACTGTGGCATTATTGAAGCCATCCTGTCCAGATCCTCCGCCAGATTCTCAAGCACCTGACGCGCTGTTGGCACACTCCTTCCCATCTCAGATCATCCCCCTGTGCACAGGTCTGTTGCCCAGGTACCTTGACATTATGCCTGGATCGCCGATTATGTTCAAGTAAACAGGGCAGCCATGGTAGTAACTCATGATCCGGATTATATCGTAAATGCTGGCCACAATTGAGCCTGGCCATGACGAAACAACGCCTGATGCCAGTGCCATGTAATGCGGCCTGTCATCGGAATCCATGAGGATTTTCTGAAGCTGGAAGGATGTCAGTACGCGCTGTACCATAATTATGCCAAGTTCATCACGGGTAAACTCGTGCCTGAAATCAGACATTATGCCATCTGTGATGAGCAGATGCACCATATCTGATTCGAATTCCTTCATGAAAATCCTGACATTTTCTGC
Organism: Thermoplasmata archaeon; assembly: GCA_021799185.1. GTDB lineage: Archaea > Thermoplasmatota > Thermoplasmata > Thermoplasmatales > Thermoplasmataceae > UBA509. The sequence goes on along the minus strand of JAJZAW010000001.1, from coordinate 1,969 downwards.
CTGGAACGATGTCGTTGAAAATATCCTGAGCGGGGCATGCATGCCTTACTCTAGATACGCCGGTATATTAATCAGATTATGGGTTCTTGCAAAATGAGAAAATGAGTTGAAACCGGCTATTTTACTGCCTGGCGCTTTCTTGGAAATGAGGCTCTAGCCTTGAATGCCTCATTCAGGTGCAGTGCAACATTGATAACACCCAGGTGTGTAATTGCCTGAGGGAAATTGCCCAGCTGATCACCGGTCTTAAAGTCTATTTCCTCCGAAAATAGACCGAGATGGTTTCCCCTGTCAAGGATGGATTCAAACACAACCTTGGCTTCATCAATCCTGTCCATCTGGATCAGGACGTTCACATACCAGAATGAAAGCAGGAGAAAGGCATTATCCTCTCCCTTCAGACCGTCATCCTCCCGATATCTGCGAAACAGGTGATCGGTGACCCTGAGGTCCTTCTCAATCTTTTCCACAGTTCCTACAATCCTTGGATCATCTGCAGGAAGGAATCCAAGAAGCGGCATCCGGAGCAGAGATGCGTCTGTTTCACTGCTTCCATAATACTGCACAAAGCTGTTCTGCTCCTCGCTGAAGCCATTGGCAATTATATCCTCCTTTATCTCATCAGCAATGGCCCGCCACTTCCTGTATGGGCCTGAAAAGCCCTGATCTTTTCCCATGGCTATTGCATTGTTGAACGCAGACCAGGAAACGACCTTGGAATAAACATAATGCCTTGGCTCGGTCCTGAATTCCCAGATACTTGAATCCGGTGATTTCCATAAGGTTGAGAGATGATCAAGTGTTTCGCCAACAAAGTTCCATAGATACGAGTTTATGACGCCACCAGCATCACTGAGTGCACAGATTGCGTTTACTATGGAGCCCATCTGATCTATCTGGAGCTGATCGGATGCCTTGTTGCCAACACGGACTGGTCTTGACCCCATGTAGCCCTCATAATCCAGCTCCATCTCTTCAAGGCTTGAACTGCTGTTTATGGGGTAAATTGTGCGTATCCTGCCCTCATGCTCTATCTTATCCATCATATCATAGAGAAACTTGGTTGCCTCCCTCTTGTAGCCAATCAGTGAAAGCGCTTCGATAACATAGGCTGTGTCCCTTATCCACGCAAAGCGATAGTCCCAGTTCCTCTCACTGCCTATGCACTCAGGGAGGCTTGTGGTGGGTGCTGCAACCATTAGACCGGTCGGTTCGAAGAAGAGCCCCTTTAGTGTGAGGGCAGATCTGTTCACATCGTTATTGTACAGCCCCCTGTATGTGGTTGAGTTGCTCCATTTCTGCCAGTAATCGATGGTATCCTCAAGCCTCTGGTAGGATTTGTAGTCAGAGATAACATCCAGATGTGAAATACCATAGAGCGCAATGAGCCACCTTGATGTACGCCTTGGTATTTTCTGGGAACCGATGACTCTGTCACCATCGCGGGAGAGCGGTATCTCGCTTACGATACCCACCTTGGTACCCCTGTACCGGAATATGAAACCATTCTTCCTCTGCTCTATGATTGGCGCATTTTTTCCATAATTTATTGTCGCCTTGAATGCAATATCGACTTCAACATCCTCAGAAGTAGTTTCCACCATCCTGTGTATTTCCGGAAAGCTTATGGTTGAATAATCAGATGTTGGAATAAAGTCCGTCAGCCGCAGAATGATCTTGCCGTCCCTGATGAATTCTGTGATGAGGACATTGGTGAGTTCCTTGTATGACTGTATGACCTCAAGATTCTCTGTATCATGGGGCTTGATTGAAAAATAACCGCCCTTGTTTTTGTCCAGTATAGAATCGAAAACAGGAGGTGAATCAAAATTTGGAAGGCATGCCCAGTCTATTGTACCGTTCAGACCCACAAGGGCTGCCGTTCTGTTGCTTGCTATCATTCCATGGCTTGAAATTCTGAGGTAACCATTCCTGCCAAGATCTCTGTATTTTCTTGCTCCTTGAATTT
>JAJZAW010000159.1 GCA_021799185.1 Thermoplasmata archaeon | reverse complement strand
CTCGTTGTAATCTTCCGATCCTCAAAACACTGACGTGAAAGGATATGTAAAGAGAGAAATAGATGAAACATCCTTTAATGCTTCAGTTCTATTCGGCCTTGCTTCCTGCCCTGTAGAATGTTTTGGAAGACTGGAGCTCGATTCGGCCATTGTTGAAATAAGGGAAGAACTGGAGAGTAAATTTGAATCTGGAGGTATAAAAAGAGGGTCATATTTTCCAATAAGGGAGAGCTGGCCAACCTTTTTCGTTTATTTTGCCGAGTTAATTGTCGAAAAGAAAAAAATTACCCTAGGATGACCCTCTTAAACTTCGGCTTCAGCCTTTCCTGTACTGTGGTCATTCCTTTTGCCAGCGACACCATATCCTGATCCCCCTGGAGTCATCACTATAACTTCATCATTTTTGTTCAGATCAGCGATACATTTGCTTGGGCATTTTACCCTTTTGCCATCTGAATGCACAATAAGGAGGGCTCCAGTTTTCCCTGTTCTGCCACCCATAAGTGCATAGGGGGGAATCTTGAATCTATCGGCTATAACGGACAATGTAGAAGGTTTCAGTACCCTGAATGATCTGATTACACCGTCGCCGCCTTTCATCAAACCCTTCCCTCCACTACCTCTCCTGAGAGTATAAGATGTGAAGAACATAGGATATTCACGTTCCGCCACCTCTATGGGCGTATTGAGGGTGTTGGTCATATTACTGTGAACGCCTGAAACGCCAGGACGAATTCTGCTTGCTCCGTTACCTCCTCCTATTGTTTCATAATAAGACCAGTATTTTCCATTTCCTCTATCTCCACCAAGCATTATGTTGAACATCGTACCGGAAGAAGCAGATGGAATATCGCCGGGCACACAACCACTCAGGGCATGCAGTATTACGTCGGCAATTCTCTGAGTAGTTTCGACATTTCCTCCCGAAACAGGATGAGGTCTATCAGGATTCAGGAGAGACCCTTGAGCAGCCTCGACATCTATTATGGAATAGAATCCCTCGTTGGTAGGCACATCGACGTTCAACGCGCTTCTGATTGCGAAAGCAGTAGCAGAAAATGTAACTCCCGGAACTGCATTGATGGGATATTCGATCTGCGGGGACGTGCCCGAAAAATCAACCAGAATCCCATCATTTCTGACTTCCACAGTTGCCTTGATGACAACGTTTCCATAATTTGTTTCCAGGTAATCCTCTGAACTAAATTTTCCCTGCTTCCATCCTGAGATGGCTGATAGTGCAATATCTCTGGACCCCTTGATGAGGTGATCCCAGGAAGAAGTTACATCTTCAAGGCCAAACCTTTCAAAAATTTCCCTCACTCGTGAAATACCGGTTCTGTTTGCTGCGATCTGGGCATTGATATCTCCATTAGCAGTATCCGGATCCTTGAAATTATTCACTATGAATGAAAAGACATCAGGATCCAGTGTTCCATTTTTCAAAATCCGCACAGGCGGTATAATTAAGCCCTCCTGAAACAGGTTCTTGGCGTCAGGATTGAGGCTCCCAAATACAGGTCCGCCAACATCAACATTGTGCGCCTTATTAATGACATAAGCCCATATTTCTCCCTTAAAATACACTGGTGCGATCAGGGCGACGTCATTCATGTGAGTTCCAGAAATATACGGATCGTTGGTGATAAGCATATCTCCGTCTCTAAGGGTCTGGTGGTTAACCTGCAACCATGACATTATATTTCTTGCTCCGACCCGGAATGATCCCAGATGAACAGGTATGTGCTCGGCCTGTGCAACTATCCTGCCATCCCTGTCAAGCACTGCGCAGCTGTGATCCATCCGTTCCCTTATATTTGGCGATATCGCCGACCTTCTCAATGCCACCCCCATTTCCTCGGCAACATATTGAGTGGCTTTTGATATTATCTCACTTTCTACCATATCAGATCGCCTCCATATCAAGTTCTCCGTAACATCCGACCTTAACTTTCCAGTTGGGGGGGATGTATGTTGTTGATCCTTCCTCATCAATAGCAGCGGGGCCGGGCACTAAATCGCCAGGGCTGAGTGTGGACCTGGAAAATACATTCACTTCTTTCCATGTATTATTAATCATCATGTTTCTCTTGCCAGAAATCTTCTCAGTTTTTTCTATAAGACTCCACTCTGGTTTTTTTCTATTGAATATGGCAAAAACCCGTATTGCAAATATCTCAATTTTTCTGTTGAGATTAAAGCCATAAGCCTTGAAATGAAGCCTTTCAAAATCCTTTTCAATGGCAGTTCTATCAGGCTCATTTACTTGGACAGTTAATTCGGAACCCTGACCAAAGTATCGACAGTCCGCGTACATTGAGAATTCTGCATTCCCATACTTCGTGGATAAAATATTTCTAAGCTCTTCAAAATCCTCTCTGACATTCTTGGGATATGCTTTTCTGGCTTCATATTTCCAATCCGAAAATAATAGACCAAGTGCACTGAAAACGCCAGGATTGGGGGGTATAATCACACGTTTAATGTTAACCTCAGAAGCCAATCTTGCACTGTGTTGCGGTCCTGCACCTCCGAAGCCCATTAGCACGAAGCTTGCCGGATCGAGCCCCCTTTCCACAGTAACCAGTCTGATAGCCCTTGCCATTTCCAGGTCCACCAGCTTGAGAGCCTTGCTGGCCACTTCATAAGGTTCTCCAAGCTTACTCAAAGCTTCAAGAGCAAGATCTTTTCTGAGTTTAAACTCACTACCAGACATCTTTTCATTTATGATCCCCAGTATCAGATTTGCGTCAGTAATTGTAGGTTCCTTTCCTCCTCTGTTGTATGAAACTGGACCTGGATCTGAACCGGCACTCATGGGTCCAATGTTAATTGCACCGGACTTATCTTTCCATATA
>JAJZAW010000029.1 GCA_021799185.1 Thermoplasmata archaeon | reverse complement strand
GACATCAGCGGCGTGCGGTGTTCCGGAAGAGGCAATCTCACCAAGCATAGCATATTTAACTTTTTCATCAAGCGACAGCTTCAGGTTAAAGAGTTCACTTACAGCCGATACAGCTGCGGCTGCTGACGCACCACTGCTACCCAGGCCAAAGCCGGCAGGAATCCCCTTTTTTATGTTAAGTGAGACAGGTTCATGTATTTCATTTTCACGAAGAAGATTTAGAACCGAAAGCCCGGCTGTATTGGTCTCAGGGTCTGTAAGCCCGTCCATTCCATTCACAGTCAGGGGTATTCCAGCTTGGGAAGGGTTTATTCTGGCAGTCACAGAATCGTGAAAGGCGTCATGGGCCAGAGCTAGAAGATCATAACCAGGCCCGAGGTTTGCTGTAGACGAATATGAAAGTGCCATGACCTGATCCATTGACTCGAAAATATGACATAAGATAATATTCTTCACTAATAGAGTATTATTGCTGCGAATATGATACAGGCTTCAGAACTCCATGATTTATGGGCCGGCAAGGGTACAATGGTCATCATTATTAAAGATCTTGTCATATATAACGATGGAAATCAGGGGGTATTTTGATCTTTCTGTGCTGATTCGGGACGGGATGCCCATATGGCCAACAAATCCGCCTGTCCGGGTTAAAATGGAAGGCACACTGGAAGCAGATGGATACAATGTTGAGAGCTATTTTTCAGTTACGCACAGCGGCACCCACATCGATGCTCCATTTCATATGGTGGAAGATGGTGCCACTGTGGATAGAATACCGCTGGAACAAATTGCTGGCACTGGTTATGTGATCAGGCCTGAGGTTGAGGGCAGGGAGATTACTGAGAAAGCGCTCCGGTCAGTATGGAAGGAAGAATATGACGGTCGGGTGGTGCTCATTAACACGGGATGGAGCAAAAGGAGAGCATTTTCTAAGGAATTCCAGTACGATTTTCCAGGACTGGCCGTGGATACCGTTGATTTCCTTCTTCAGCACAGGCCATCGGTCATTGGGATAGATTCCCTGGGAATAGAACCATATGATCATCATGAGTTTACTGTGCACAAGGCTTTGCTGAGGACTGGAATGATTTTCATAGAGGACCTGGCCAATCTGGAAAGCCTTCAAACCGGAAAACAATACCTTGTGGTGGCTCTGCCACTGAAAATCCAGGGGGCCAGTGGATCCATGGCCCGTGTAATCGCTCTCGATGTCCAGTAAGGCTGAGACTAAACGGTGGTCACCTCTCAGCTTTACCGGCACTGTTTCTGCTTTCTTATTTAAGAATATGTGTGCATATCCTAAGTGGTAATAAACAATGACGAACAGAGTTCGGAATAGGCTTCAACACATTTTTATTCCCTGCAATGCATAACCATCAATATGGCTGCAAATGGCGAATCGTGGCTCAGTTGCATAAAGTGCGGGCAGAAATACAGCATTTCCCGCAGGAAGTATGTATGCGACAGATGCCGTGGGCTTCTGGAGGTGAAACATACATTCCCCGAGAACCATACAGAAAAAGAATTTCATGGCGTATGGCATTACAAGCCCCTCATTCACCCTTCTCTTGAAAAAGCCAGGATCGTTTCCCGTGGGGAAGGGTCGACAGCTCTTTATTCCCATGATTCGGTGTCTGAATTTTCAGGCATATCAAGCCTAAGGATGAAGCATGAAGGAGAAAATCCAACCGGGAGTTTCAAGGACAGGGGAATGACTGTCGCAGTGTCGGAAGCAATCAGACTTGGGGCCACGGAGACGGTCTGTGCATCAACAGGGAATACATCTGCGTCTGCGGCTTCATACAGCGCCCTTGCCGGAATAAGGAGCAATGTTCTCATACCAACTGGTAATGTTTCACCCTCAAAACTTTCTCAGGCCATTGCATATGGTGCCAGAATAATCGATATTCCTGGAGATTTTGACCTGGCCATGGAAAATGTTGCAAGGATTGCAGAAAACAGTCAGGATTATTACATTCTGAATTCCATTAACCCGTGGCGGATTGAGGGGCAGAAAACAATCTTTTTTGAAATAATGAAAGAACTTAAGGAATGCAGGTTCATAGCACTCCCGGCAGGAAATCTGGGAAATACATCTGCTGCCGGAAAGGCAATACGTGAATTCAGAGAAATTGGGATTATAGATAATATTCCTGAAATAATTTCTGTGCAGGCTGAAGGTGCCAGTCCTTTCTATAACCTGTGGGCAGGAGCCATGGAAAAGCTGGAACCCGTGAAAGCTTCCACCATTGCCAGCGCAATAAGGATTGGAAACCCAGTGAACTGGGAGAAAGCCATACGTGAAATCAGGTACACGGGAGGTAAGGTGGTCAGGGTAAGCGACAGGGAAATCCTTGATGCCAAAAGAGCTATCGACAGAGCCGGAATAGGATGTGAACCTGCTTCTGCAGCTTCCGTGGCTGGATTGAAAAAACTTGTGGAAGAAGGGCAAATAGACAGAAATGACAGTGCAGCTGCGGTACTTACTGGAAATATACTTAAGGATACTGCATCCATTATGGAAGATTCGGCCAGAATCCCTATGGAGACTTTCATGCGAGAACTTACGGCCTGACTTGTCCAGCTTCTCTAAGGGCTCTTCTGCAATCATTTATTATATTGATGCTTAATTTATTAACCTGAAACTTATATTTATGTATGTCAAATTCTGAAATTGCCATAATATTCGATGAACTGGCCGATATGGAGGAGATAGAGGGAAATCGCTGGGAATCTCTGGCATACAGAAAGGCCGCTGCTTCCATCAGGTCACTTGGCGTACCGCTTGAAACTATATACTCAAAGGGTGAGCTCAGGACAATTGACGGCGTGGGCAGTGCAATTGAGAAGAAGATCATACAGTTTCTTGAAACCGGAAAGGTAGAAAAATATGCAGAAATGAAGTCCAGGTATCCAATAGACTTTACAGGACTGAGACGGGTGCAGGGGTTGGGTCCAAAGAAGATATATGCCCTGTATACCGGGCTCGGAATAACTGGTCTGGAGGATCTTAAAGCGGCTGTTGAAAGCCATAAGATAGAAAAGCTTTCTGGGTTCGGCAAAAAATCCGAGGACAACATCAAACGTTCCCTTGATCTAATTGCCACGCGTTCTTCAGACAGACTTCCATTAGGAAAAATATACTACGAAGTTCAAAACATGGTGGAAGCCATGAGAGAGTCAGGGACAGTCCAGAGAGTGGAGGTTGTGGGGTCAATCAGGAGGATGAAGGAAACCGTGGGAGATGTGGATATTCTTGCGGTATCGGAGTCTCCTGATGAGGCGTTGAGATCATTTCTTCCCCAGAAGTATGTGACAGGCGTAATTGCAAGCGGCCCGGCGAAAACATCTGTGAACCTTTCCATAGGCTTGAATGGGGATTTCAGGGTATTCAGTGCCGAATCCTTCGGCTCGGCGATGCAGTACTTTACCGGAAGCAAGGAACACAATATAAAAATGAGGGATCTTGCCATACAGAAAGGCCTTAAACTGAATGAATATGGCCTCTTCAGAAAGGATATTCCCGTAGCGGGTGAAGACGAGGAAGGCATTTATTCGGCCCTGGGGCTGCAGTACGTCCCGCCGGAAATGAGGGAAAACACAGGTGAAATAGAAGCCGCACAGAAAAGAATGCTTCCGCAAATCCCGGAATACGTGGATATTCTCGGGGATTTGCATGTAACAGTTAACAGATTCACTCCGGAAATCATTGGTGAGATTGTGGCAACAGCCAGGAATGAAGGCCTGAAATATGCTGCCATACTTTATGATGGGACATGGGTGAGCAGAGGGTCCGGCGCAGATTATGAAGAATATAAACTCATGCTGAAATATGTTGATAAATTAAACGCTGGATCCGAATTCAGGCTTATACCGGGCATAAGAATGCCCATCAATATGGGAATAGAGCAGGTGTCCGTCCCGCCGGATACCATGAGTTCTGCATATGTGGTTGGATCGCTGTCTGTCAATGGGACTTCCAGTGCATATGATCTTACAGACACTGTTCTGAAATCGATAAAATCCCGTTGGTTCCGAACACTTTCGCTTTCATTTACTGAAGCTGCGCCCGATCGCAGCACCGGTATGAATTACGAAGAGATATTCCACGCATGTGCAGAAAATGGTATCTTCGTTGAATTAAGCGGCAACCCAGATGACTATGGTATCCATTATACTGCTGCAAGAGCAGCTTCATCTTCAGGAGTAAAGTTTGTTCTTGGAAGCAGAGCAGCCTTACCCGGCCATATAAAGTACATAAAACTCTCCACAGCCATTGCCCGCAGGGCATGGATTGAGAAAAGTAGTATAATAAATTCAGCAGGATATGACAGAGCAAAAGAAATATTGCAGCTGTGATATGGGCATGGAGGATTCGCAGTTAGTCACGGAATGCCATTTCATGGCTGATGCAGTCATGCGGGCATGCAGGAACAGTTTTTGCTATCACTGGCAAATCCAGTATATCAGGAAGATTTCTTGATACTTTCTCAAAAGTAAATGAAAACCTTAGGCATTGAAGTTCAATGTTATAAATAATGAATGTATTACGTGATATGGTAGAAAGGAAGATTTTTGCTGAATTCCGCGAAATAATTGATCCATCCCATACAGCGCTTGTAATATGGGATGTACAGAATATGCTAGTGGGCCGGATATTCAACAAAGAACAGTACCTGCCAAATATAAACAAATTCATTGAGGCAGCCCATTCAGCTAAAGTGCCCGTATTCTTTACAAAGATTACCCCTCTGCCTGAAGCTTTTGAATCAGGGGTCAGGCTTTCACAGAGAAGGTTCCCGGGTGGACTTTCTCCTGAAATGCTCGATCTCGCCGTGAAGCCAGGTAAGGAGGATATCGTTATCAGCAAGAACACTGCAAGCATTTTCATAGGCACAAATTTCGAACTAATGGTAAGAAATGCTGGCATACAGACAATTATCTTTGCAGGTATAGCCACTGAAATTGGAGTTGAATCAAGCGCACGGGACTCGCAAAACAGAGGATTCTACACGGTAGTTGTTGAAGATCTGAGTTCATCAGCTGATAGGGATGCCCATGAGAGATCATTGACAAATATGAAAAATCTGCTGATTGTAAAGTCCTCTTCCGATATTGTCAACATTTGGTCATCCTGAAAAAATTTTTAGCTGTTAATTCCATATTTTTCAGTGTCTTCTCAGCACATAGGATAGATTAGTTTCCATTACATAATATCAAACTAAACAGATAAGTATACTCAAGTGATACACCCTGCATGACCGACGAAAACATCATTATAAGCAAAGGCTTGGAAGGAATATACATAGCCGACACTACGCTTTGCAAAATTGACGGGGCGAACGGCAAGCTCTGGTACAGGGGATATCCAATTGAAGTACTGGCAGATAAATCCAGTTACGAAGAGGTGGCTTTTCTCCTGCTTTATGGGCACCTGCCAAAAAAAGAAGAGCTCAAAGTGTTCACCCAGAGGCTGATTTCCGAGCGGGATGTTCCTGATTCTATTGCCGACATCATAAGGAATTTTACGGGAAGAACACACCCGAATGATATTTTGCGAACTTGTGTTTCTGCTATTTCAGCTTTTGATACAGATATGGCTGACAGGAGCTCAGATGCCAACATGGATAGGGCGATCAAACTTACTGCAAAAATGCCCACCATAGTTGCAATGATTGGAAGATACAGGCAGGGGAAACCATTCATCAATCCATCCAGGACGCTTTCGCATTCATCCAATTTCCTCTATATGCTCACAGGAGTTGAACCTGACAAGGAATCCGCAAAACTCATTGATCTTATGTTCATACTTCACGCTGAGCACGGAAGCAACGCATCCACGTTCTCAACTCTCGTTACTGGTTCGACACTTGCGGATGTTTACGCGGCTGTTGTAGCGGGCATTTCAACCCTGAGGGGGCCTCTTCATGGCGGTGCGGACGAGGCAGCACTCAATATGATGAGGGCTATTGGCGAACCGGACAACACAGAGACGTATATTGAAGATGCACTGGCAGGAAAGCAGAGAATAATGGGATTCGGTCACCGCGTCTATAAGGCGTATGACCCCAGGGCGAAAATTGTATATAATTATCTGAAGTCATTCATGCAAAAGACTACGGACCCCAAGATAGAAAAACTTCTGGAAATAGCAATTAGAGCAGAAAAGCTTATGGAGGAAAAGCTGAGCAAAACCAAGGGAATATGGCCTAACATAGATTTCTTCTCAGGTCCGCTATATACAGCAATGGGAATACCATCTGAACTCTTCACTCCAGTTTTCGCATGCTCCAGAGTGGTTGGATGGACTGCACATCTCTTCGAATACTGGGAAAATAACAGGCTGTTCAGACCTCTTGACCATTACACTGGCCAGCTGGATATAAAATACGTTCCAATAGAACAGAGATAACTTTTAAAAATTCCAATTTTTGATGCTTAGAAAAATTATTAATCGAAGCCGCAGCCGCACTGTATGGCTTCTATTTCAGTTTTATGCTCAGTTCCGCACATTCTGCATTCATATTTTTCTTCACTCAACTTTCTTACCTCCATTTTTGCTCTAAAGTATGTTAAAAAATGTGGTTTAAAAAATTTACGATTCATACGTACGGCAATTGTTGAAATATGAAATAGAAGCCTAATTTTTCTGAAAATGCTACTAGAATTTAGGAAATTGGCTGATATCTCCTTGATTCAGGGCGTTTCTTTATACTTGAGCCCGAACAAGAAAGGACAGAGTATTTATGGTAATTTCTTTTCAGTAGAGGTTATTGTTCCTTATTTCCTGACCTTATTAGTCAACATTGGAAAATTCCAAAAGACTCACTCCCTATGATGCAGCAATACCAAGGTAAGGAAATGGACAGCATTTTGTTGTGCATATGACAACTTTATGAAAATTTTTATGGTGCTTCGCAAGTATTCAAAGCACAACACCAAAACCTTTCCATGGGACCCCACGGTCTGCCATAAGCTGACCCTTTTATATTATAAATTATATGGTGTCTCATATTTCATAAATGTCTGAAAGATGCGAAGCATTGTTAACAAAAGAGAATATTTGGAGATGCCCTTGCAGCATATCTACTGCAAATCCTCTGGATATATTACAGATCATCAAAGATTTTCCTTACCAACCATGAGGAATATCTCAGAATTGCCAGCATCAAAGAATCAAATGTCGTTCTAAAAATTATGGTAAAAATTTAGAGTTCTTTGCCAGCAGGAAAAAGAAAGGATGCGGAGGGCCATGTTCGATTATTGTTTTAATCGAATAGCTACGTATTAGAATGAATTGTAATTGATAATAATTATATGAGAAAATATATATATATTATTAAGAAGTTTACTGTATGGAGGTGGCAAGAAGTGAAGCCTAAAATGATACCAATGCCGGAAAACACTCCTGAAGAGTGGGTTCCGCCTGTTGCTTATGCCGTAGAGTCCGGTCCTTGGTACTATGGACTGCCAAAGATTAAAGGGAGGGAGTAAAACTGTGAATGATATCAATAATTACAACGAACTTAATATCATTCTAATTTTTCCAATCGGCGTTACACTTAGGAGGCAGAGAAACAGAGGGTTCCTAATAGGCAAGGGGATTGTTTTTTTACTCAATTCATCCGCCCTTAGAATAATTGAACAATGCGACGGTAAAAACAGTATCCAAGAGGTGTTGGATAATTTGAGAAATAGTTTTGTTTTCAAAGAGAATTATGATTTTCAATCTGAAGTTGTGAATTTCATCAGGAAGCTGATAGATGCTAATGTCATTATGGTCAAAGGAGGTAATGAATACGTGTCACGCAGTTGATAATCCCGCACTTAGCGAGAAACCATTTAAGTTAGTGTCTGAATTGACGTATAAATGTAATTTAAAATGCATTTATTGCCACAATCCCGTAAATAAATCCCACTTCAATAATGAGTTAACTACTAATCAATGGAAAACGATCATTTCGGAAGCAAGTGATTTGGGGGTAGTTATTAATGAGTTTACTGGTGGAGAACCAACCCTCAGGAGAGACTTAATTGAACTAGTTGACTATTCAAAAAAGGTAGGACTGTACACTAAAATAAATACTAACGGTTCGACGATGACTGATGCTCAAGCAAGTGAATTATATAAAAGTGGATTAGACGCAGCTCAGGTCGGTTTTCCCTCTTTAGAAGAGGCCTCCCACAAGAGAATTACCGAGGTTGATGACCTGCTTAATAAGAGAATTGAAGGGGTCAAAAACCTAAGGAAATATGATATACCTGTCTATCTAAATGTTGTATTGACAAAATTTAATTATCTCGAAATAGAGACAATCGCTAGATTTGCCGAGCAGTATGAAATTTCTGAGGTAGTATTTCAACCCGCCTTTCTATTTGGAAGGGCTGCAATGCATATCAGGAATAGTGACAACTTTCTTCCCACACAAAAACAAATGGACATGGTGCAACGTAAGCTTTCAGAATTGGCTACTAATAAACTTGGCGTGAAACTGGCACCCCCGAACATGTTTTATTATACGGGAGAACCCATGCCATGTAGTTGGAACAAGGAGGGAGTAATTGTTGTCACTCCCAATGGCCTTATAACTCCATGCGAACCGGCATCAAGTTTGTACCCTGAAGTGAAATTTGAACCCGTGACCGCAAGCCGTGCTCTTTCAGATATATGGAATGGGTCTAGTGCATTAGAGTTGTTTCAAGACACCGACTTCCTACCTAAAATATGTAAAGAATGTGAAATATTACGTTCATGTCGTGGAGGTTGTAGGGTGGTTACCTATTTGCTTACCGACGATGTTTTTCGGGAGGATCCTACCTGTTCACTTTCTGAAAATAGGGAGCTCATAAAACTCTGAGTAGTATACCAATGCACGGTGAAACACGTTGAATTATAGAACTCTTGGCAAGACGAACTTAGAGGTGTCTGAAATTGGGCTGGGCACTTCTTATTTTGGTTTAATGGACGAGCGCCTTATAAAGAAGATATTTAACATCGTAGAAATGAATGGTATAAATTTACTTGATACAGCAGAACTTTATGGAAATGGTCTATCAGAACGACTAATTGGGAGATTCTTGAACAATAGAATTGACGATATGACCATAGTTACGAAGGTCAATGCCAATTTCGATAGTGGTCAACACAGAGAAAACTACATAATTCCTGACCTTAGGAATAAAATAGTAGGATCAGTTGAACGGCTAAACACAGATTCGATAGACATCCTACTTTTACATACCCCACCCACAACAACGTCTCAATTCAAGAGAATTGTGGCTCTCATGAGTGAATTTAAAAAGGAGGGAATCGTAAAATTCTGGGGAATTTCTGCAACGACCCCAGACGAAGTCCTTCCTTTCCCGAGTTTCGCAAATAGTATCGATGTTATTGAAATGACCTACAATATAATATATCAAGAACCGAGAATTTCGTTGTTCGAGAAATTGAAATCCTTTGGTATTGGAATAATAGCTAAGGAAGTCTTACACAAAGGAGCGCTTACCGGTATAGCATTAGACCATCTATCTTTGTTAAGCCAATCCCTGCATAAACTACAACCTAAGTTTTTCGAAGAAATATTGAATGATATCAAAGGTTATATGGGTTCCGAGTTTAGACGAGAATACTTACTCCGATATGCGTTGGGCTTTGTCCTTTCCGACACTTCAATACACACTGCACTCGTTGGAACAAGTTCACCTTTGCATCTTCTTGAATGCATTAACGCCTATAAAGAACGCCCTTATGACCCAGATTTTTATGAACGTTTCAGAAGTTGGTATCAATGGCAGAGTTAAGTAGTGAGAATTATAGCAAGAAAAATTTTTCTTTGTTGATGGCAGAAACCGGTTTATCAACTTTTACGACTTCCATTTTTACAGTTCTCATTCTTTGGATTGCAATATCTGAGACAAAATCAGCTTTTATAACAGGAATAACGAGTGCGATCCTTGTGGCACCTTTGATTCTGAGCATCATAGTAGGTGCAATTATCGACAAAGCTCGCAACAAAAAATTGTTTGCTATATTCGGCCCGCTCCTGAAAGCACTGGCTGCCGGTATTCTGTTAATAGTGATTCAGAACAGTTCACTAATCTCGGATTCTTTTTTTCTGTTCATGTCTGCTTTGGCTTTCGGTTTTTCAATCGATATACTTGTTCCGCTAAGGGCTATTTGGAGCCAGAAATTTCTGACGAAACCTATATATCTCAAAGGAATGTCGGTAGCAAACTTGGTTTCCCGGACATCAAGACTCGCTGGGTTTCTTGTTGCGGCCCCATTGTTGATACTAAATCTAAGAACAGACACAATAATTATCATAATCCTTTATTTAGCTTCTCTTATACCAATTTTGTTCATAGATAACATAAAGGATGTTATTGTTGGAAGAGGAACAATAAGAGAGGTAATGAGAGACGGTTTACAATATATCGGTAATACGAAAGTAGTTGCGGAGATTGTCATCATTTCATCTATCTCTGCGCTTTTCTGGGGAATGTCAGATTCTGCTTCAACTGTTATGATTAATAAGGTATTCACCCTTTCTTCAGCTTACCTGAGTTATACTTTTTTCGTGGTATCTTTTGGAGGGATTCTTGGTTCAGTATTAACATCTAAACTTAAAACCGTAAAAAATGTTGGTAAAAAACTTCCATTTTTATATGGGTTCGGAGGGTTAAGTGTGCTTTTCATCGCTATTTTCCCTTCGATTTATACCCTTCTGTCTGTCTTCTTCCTAGTTGGTTTTTTATCAGGGATAACTTCCCCTCTAATTTCGGCTGTTCTTTTTGGCACTGCTCCACGAGATAAAATGGGGCGGATTCAAGGGACTATGGATACATTGGGGACTTCTTTCAATTCTGTATCGGGCATTTTGGCCGGAGTAATAATGACCCTCGAATTTCCTGGAAACGTATTTTATGTAATGGCAGGAGGATTAGTTATACTTTCTGTTGTGGTTTCCAGATTCAAGTCACTATCAAAGATAGGCGTCTAATTCATCTTATTGTAATATTAACCTTAGACAACAGAGCCAAGCAGAGCGACTAGCTACGTAAGAAATGATGGATAGTCATTCCAAAGCCGATATTTTTTCGCCTACCTTTTTTTTCAAAAGGTATGGTCGCAAAGACCCGCCCCTATTATTATGCACTTCGAGAATTAGGGCAGGTCTGCGAACCCCCCTCCCGACCGAGCGGAGCAGTTTTGTGAAGCAAAACCACGAGTGAGGGCGAAGCACACGAGTGCCCCCCGTGTGAAACACGGGGGGTGCGTAGCAGTCAGCACGGGGGTCTGGTGAACGACCCGAAGGGTTGGGCAAACTCGTGCTGGATACCTTTGCACAGCAAAGAGTGGACGCCGAAGGGGGACACGGGTATCCCACGAGTTAAGACCACGTAGACGAGCGAAGGCAAAAAGCCAATCCTCCGTTCAGGAGGTTGGCGTGTCGGAGAGGGCTGACTGCTACGCACTTGTGCGAAGCGAGGTCGGGGTATAGTAGTTTCTTGCTCGGCTTCTTTTCTAAAGAAGCCACAAGGTCAAGGGCTATCATTCTGGATAGGTGGTATGATAAATATAGGAAATCTAATAAGAAAGATAGCCAAGATACCTTCCAAAGAAATGGAATGTATGAATATTACAACTATCTATCTAATCTATACTCATCAATTAGTATAACTAACTATCTAACATAATCTTGGAAACCTGCCATTTTGATGGAATGGAAATAATACTAATTCATTGCAATTGTCTTTTCCTTTTTTGTAATATTAATACAAATGTAATACACGGGTATATTTTATTGGGTCTGCAAGTAATAATAATTCATACACGGGTCTTAACACGGGTGTATTACACGTATCGGTTTCAGGGAATAGTATTAATAATCCTTCTGTCCAAATAATAATAGTGATTGTATGACAGAAAACGAACTCGGAATAGAGAAGGGAACACGTGCCTTAACACGTGATAAGGACAGCTTGATAGGGCAAGAGATGACTCTTGAGAAAGCAGAAAGGAAAGAAACAACAACCCAAGTTAGGCGAATAGGGGAGGTTGGCAGTTAATAAATACCCAAACTGCATTAAGTAGTACAATGGCAATGCTGTGTAGATTTCCCGAGGATTATTCCGAGAGAGATAAGGGAGTCTGCTCCATAATATGCAGCAGTGACAGACCAAGGAGATTCGTCGAAATAAAAAAAGAATCTGGACTTCATCAAGAAATACTTTCGCGCATCCTAAGGAGAAACATGGAAAGCTGTCATTATTTGAAAACACAAAGTGGTTATGTATGTAAGACGTGTAATGCTCCAAATTCAAACCCGGGATCCAATGTCAGTCAATAAGTACTGGATGTTAATACCATAACCAAATAACGAAGGATACTACGATGGATAAAGACGATCCTATCATGGAAATCATTTCAGAACTGCAGGAGGGAAATAGTTTACAGAAGTGCCTAAAGTGTGGATGTATGAAAGAGACCCTAGAAAATATACTAACTCTACAACCACATCTTGACAAGAGACTTTCTCCGGATTTCTTCGATAAAATTGAGCAATGGGCCTCGAAAATGCAACCGATAGCATATTCCTGTCTCGGATGCAAACACTGTTATCCGGCAGTTGCTACGAACATTCTCAATGAATCTTTTCCAGAGGCTGCTTCCAGAGCACCAACGTGTTCCTTTGAAGTAAGAAAGACCTGGCCTCCGGTTCCAGGAGAATATTTCGTTTTATGCGAAGACAGTAACTGCCCTGTTGCCGTATCTACACTGGCAAGCGTGGAACTTGCCGAGAAACTCTCACTCATGAAACCCAAGGATCTATGCATAGTTGGCAAGACTGAAACTGAAAACATAGGCATCGATAAAATCATAAAGAATGTGGTAGCTAATTCGACTATCCGAACGCTGATTGTAACAGGAAAGGACTCAGACGGCCACAAACCCGGCAAGACATTGCTCGCTTTGTATGAAAATGGCGTTGATGAAAATATGAAAGTCGTGGGTTCCCCTGGCAGAAATCCAATTTTGAGAAACGTAAGTAGACAGGAAGTGGATGTTTTTCGTCATCAGGTGGAAGTAATAGACTTAATAGGAATGGAGGATGAAAAAAAGATTGCGAGAACGATTAGTGAATCCGCTCAGGTGAATGCTAAGCCGTACAGTTGCGCGGAATGCAAGGATGAAGATGAAAGCGTTGCTTCCATTACCAAAATTATTGTTAAAGAGGAAGAAACAGGGACAGTAGTGATGGATAAGGCAGGATATTTTGTGGTTATTCCTCAGCAGAAAGAGAAAATCATCACGGTTGAGCACTATTCTTACAAGAATCAGCTGCTGAGAACTATTGAGGGCAAGAATGCTAAGACAATCTATAAGAAAATCATTGAAAACGGGTACGTTACGCAGTTGAGCCATGCGGCCTACCTCGGAATGGAGCTTAAAAAGGCTGAATTATCTTTGGAATACGGATTCAAATATATTCAAGATGGGGCTTGATTGTGGTTAAGTTGACCAAGGTACAACGCTGTATGGCAACGAAAGAACCCTCAAATTACGGAAATTACTGCTCCGCAAACAAAAATTACTATATCAAAAGAAAGTTCTAAAAAACTAACCTAAAACCTCAACCTCATAACTGCCCTGCCGTCAGGCAATACCGCCTGAAACTCGTAGCCTTGCGTTAGATATTCCTCTATGTCGCTGGGGGGTATGACCTTCTGTTTAGCTCCATTATCCGTCATTCTCCCTAACAATTTGTCCCGTAATATTTGCTGAAACTCCTCGTTTGTTATCACGGATAAATCCATCTTGTCTATTTCCTCCTGCTTGTAGCCTGCTGTCAATAGGAGCTGTTGCTGTAAATACAGCTTGGCGTTATCTTCGGATACCTCGCTAACTCTCGTTTCCAAGTATTTAGTGCATCTCTGATAGGACGCTCGCATTTCCTCTATCATATCCGGCGGTAGCCTCTTATTCGTGCTGTATCTTGCTTCAATATCGCCTTTATGCCCCATAATGAACTGCCTCCACGGGTGCGATATTAGACCCTTGCTCTCCGCTATATCTAAAGCGGTGCTGAAATATGCCCTTAACACGTATGGACGCATTTTAAGACCTGCCCCCTGTATGGCTTCCCTTATGTCTCTCGTAACAAGGAGTGTTCTCATGAAATCGTTCTTTCGTATGCCACGGGTATCGAACTGCAATACCGGTGACTCTCCCGTAAGGGTTTCACCACTCTTTCTCCTCTCTTCAAGGTAGTCTATCAGGTAGGTTATGCCCTCCTCGCCGATGAAGGTGAAATACTGGTTTCTTGCCTTGCTCAACCTCGAACGCACCGTTATCTGTGCTGGAACATTGGTGATTTCTATCCTGTCTGAGATTACAAGGTCGCCTATGTCTCCCAACCTGAGACCATCCGTTCCCTCATAATTCCCTAGACTCTCAGGTCTTAAGCCGGAATATGCCATAATCGCTATGGCTAATCTCCCTCTTGAGGTTGCTTTCCTTATGATGCGGGATAACTCGTCTTTATTGGGTACTCTTTCATCCTTGAGTGTGGGATTCTCGTATTCGCCGGATATGTATATGCCGTTGAAACTTGCCGTAATGTCATTGAAGTTTAGCCAGTTCTTTAATGCGTGCTTGAACTTCACTATGTATGACCCTGCTTTTCCGTCCTTTTCCATCTTTCTGGCAAAGTCGCTGAACTGCCTCTTCAATTCTCCCGATTCAGCATCCTTCAGTATTCTGTCCAGAGAAGTATCGTTTATCAAGCAATACAGCCCGATATTCCTTAATAAGACATCGGCACTCAGCGGTGATCTGGCTCTATTGTTCTGCCACCATCTCCTTATTTCCGCATTTTCCAATAATTTCTTATGCTTCGGCTGAAAGGTCATAATGTATCATGCTTTTAGGGTTAATAACATGTTCGATTAATACTCTAAATGCGGAGGGCCGGATTTGAACCGGCGGACCCCTACGGGAATGGACCCTGAATCCATCGCCTTTAACCTAGCTCGACAACCTCCGCAGGTTGACCCAGTATAATCCCCAAGTATATTAATAAATTCCATTTCTTTAGATAAAGGGAAAGATACTGCCAGTTCGCATCATACGTGTGAAGATAAAAGCAATAAGGCATGATAAATGATTTGAGGTCTCCACGAAACTGCTGCCCAGATCCTTATATGGGAATAATGGGTTTATCGCAGCTTAATTTCTTGAAAGTTATAGCGTAAAAATCCATTTTAATCGAATTTTTCCTACATCTTCAGGGAATATGGAAATCCCTTTGCGTTTATCCACAGGGCAATGGACATATCAGTTTGTCACAACTCTCGTGTTCTGAAATTTAATAATTTAAATTTTTGCTAAAGAACCGATTAAAACATCACTTGCTTATATGTTTTGAATCAGCTTAAAGCTGCTGCTTTTCCTGCCTGAGTCTCACTGTGCTGTTGTGTGCAATTTTCAGGAGTTCGGGATACCTCCCATGACCAAGTTTCTCAATAAAGTTTACGGATGTGGACAGTGATATTCTATGGCCCGGGCTTACAATGGTATTTTTGTTTATTATATACGCGACCTTTTCGTCTCCAATGTAGACCCAGTGGTCTCTTATATTTCCCATTAAAAGTGATTTTGCAACTCCGATGGTTGGGATATCAAGCTTAACTCCAGCGTAACTTGCCAGCCCAATTTTTCTCGGATGAAGGAGGCCGTTACCATCCACCAGGAGAATTCCATCGAAATTTCCCGCAAGCTCCCTTATGAATTTAAATTCCCTGAAGGCAAGATAGCCGGGTATATACGGGAATCTTACTTTCTGCACGCTTTCCCTGATCTCAATTTTCCCGCAGTTATCAATTGCCATGGCACCGTATCCATAATAATCATCGTATGAAACATCCACAGCGGCTATTTTTGTGGATTCAAAGCTGTCAGTTAGGGTGACCAGGTTTGATGCCTTCTCCTGCTCATTTCTCAGAGTAGTTAATGGAAAGGCGGTCTTGAATTCTTTGAATCTAACACTGTCAAAGTTTGCTACAGAATCACCTTCAAGGGTTATGCCATCCTTCTCCAGTCGTCTGATCTTTTCAGCAGATCCAAGTACATGAGTGTATTTGCCAACCGTCCCGTCAGATCTTATGACCTTGTAGCATGGCGTGCCTTCCGGATCCGGGTTGATGGAGAGCATATAGCCGCATGCTCTGGATGCGGAAATGTCTCCAAGGGCTTTAGCCAGATCTCCGTAGGTTGAAATCATGCCTGCTGGAATCTGCCTGACAAGTCCGTAGAAATATGAATACAGATCCATGTCAAGCAAATTCTCGGCTTCGCCCATGTAACAGACATGCGATGCAGGGTTATAAGCAAATTTCATGGACACTGTGATATAACACA
>JAJZAW010000158.1 GCA_021799185.1 Thermoplasmata archaeon | reverse complement strand
TAGCCTTGGGATAACTGCGGTGTTTTTCCTTATTATGCCGGTTATACTGAGCAGCTTGCCTATGTCCGGGCTCCTCAACTGCCTGATTTCCTTCCTGAATGCTGGGTCCTCGCTTATGTCGGTTATCCTGAGATTTATCCTGGTGACGTGCCCACGATCCGGGCGCATCATTTCCTTCAAAACGTCTTCTCCCAGTGAGATGAACAGTTCCGGGTCCTCAGCCAGTCCCTGATCAAAGCCATTGCTCCGGCCATACTCTGAAATGTCTCTGAAGGATACGTATAAGGACTTTTCTTCCGGATACATTGCGCTTAGCTTGTTTATCCTGTCCAGGTACCCAAATTCAGAGAAGATCCTCATCCACCCGGCCTTGATCTTTTCCGGGTCATCCATAAGGGAAGTAATCATTTACATGGTGAGTCTCAAACTAACTAAAATACATTTGGAATTGGTAACATATTGGAACCTAAAGAATGGAAAAATTCTTAATATGCCTGCTTTAGAAGCTCGAATATGCTGGTTTTTGCCTCGTTGAAAAGCCATTACGGTGCCTTGAAAAAATTATATACCGTCCAAAACATCACCATTGCCGTGCCGTCGTAGCTCAGCCTGGTAGAGCGCGTGCTTGGTAAGCACGAGGTCGCGGGATCGAATCCCGTCGGCGGCTCTTGTGCTACCTTAAGAGTATACATGCCCGCACGGGAATTAAAAACGCTGTCTGTTATCCAGATGTTGTATGCGGATTCTAGTTATGGGTGGAACTGGCTTCATAGGCCGCGTCCTTGTGAGATACCTGTTGAATGACGGACATGAAGTTTTTGTTGCATCATCAGGAAAAACAAACATATCATTTGCAGGTGAAGCAAAATATTTACATTTTGATAGATTCAATCCACTGTCTGTCAAGGAATCAATTGACAACTTGGATCGCTGCGATGCAGTTTATGATCAGATGGCTTTCAGGATCAGGGACGTAAAGGAACTCATTCATATCTTGGAAGGAAAAACTGAATCCTATATATTCACCTCAAGCGCAGCTGTATATTCAGACAGATATGGATTATTTTCTGAAGACCAATTTGACCCTTTCAGTTATGAATATGATGAAAGACAGAGCGAAAAATCCTACGCAGATGGTAAGAGAAATGTGGAAGCCTATGTATACCAGAACGCTGATTTTGCGGTTTCTTCCGCGAGATTCCCCAGCATCTTGGGCAATTGCGACAGCACCCTGAGATTCCAGGATCATCTCAGAAGGATAGAACAGGGCAGGCCATTCTGGGCACCCCAAAAATCCGGGAGAAGAAACTATACATGGGTGAATGATGCGGGCCGTTTTCTGGCATGGCTAGGAACCGGAAAGAAGAAAGGGCCATACAATGGCGCTTCACCTGAAAGTTTTGACATACGAAGCTTCCTGGAGTTAATTGGAAAAGCCATGGGAAAATCGGTTTCTTTCCAGTCAGAATCACCGGAAGAGAAATCCAGATATTACAGGGAGGCGGACCTC
The DNA here is from genome assembly GCA_021799185.1 of Thermoplasmata archaeon. Classification (GTDB taxonomy): domain Archaea; phylum Thermoplasmatota; class Thermoplasmata; order Thermoplasmatales; family Thermoplasmataceae; genus UBA509. Next base: position 1,426 of record JAJZAW010000158.1, on the reverse strand, counting down.
ATTCTGTCCACCGAAAGGGCAAACCGTGAGGGGTTTAAATTCACTGGCACAGATGAATGGATGGCTAAGGAGGTGTCAGATTACCGCACACAACCGGACATTGAATGCAGTTCACAGGAGTACGTAGATTCGCTTTTTCCGTGAACATATGATGAACCAGTGGTACCGGAAACAAAAGACAGATTTCCGGATTTCATTTTAAGTGCCAGATTTTCTTCCGGGTTCTTACAAATTCAGGCAAAAGCCATCCATATGGTAAATGATATTTATGAATCTGGATGGCTTTTCCCTGCGGATCAGTGTGAAGAGCAATGAATTATTCCGATCTCTGTATTGGTTACGGCTTCGGAAAGGATGCATTACTTGGCACTGCAATTAAGGCTGGATTGTCCGTTATTTTTTTCTGGAACTCCTTCTCTATCTGACCGGCAGGAATTTTCTCCACCATTTCTTTCAGGTATGACATGTCAGGGAATGAGATTGCATTCCAGAGGCAGGCAACTCCACAGTTGTTGCATCCAACCATACAGTTCTCGGGGAACATGACAACTGACTTGCTCTTCTCCAGATCATAGCCGAATACGTTCCTTTTCTCGCCGCAGGTTACCACACAGAGACCGCATCCCGTACACTTGTTCTCATCCACTGTGGGGTGCCAGTCTATATTCTTCCTTTCCATTCCATGCCATATTGCAAATGGGCTTGCTGCATTACTGTTTGCCATTTATAACATCCTCCTCCAGATGAACAGAGTGCTCCGGGAATTTCTCAAGCCTCGCAGCAAGATCATCCTTCACCTTGGGGAAAATCTTGTACTTGACCACTACGTTTCTGACGAATTTCTTTGGATCCTCTGGAAATGTTATGGCATCCTTGTCACAGAGCTTCCCGCAGGTTGTGCATCCAATCACACATTTACCTGGATTTGCCACGACGGGCCGTGTTGCCTGAAGGTCCCACCGATATACATCATTTCCACAGGTAAGCAGGCACATACCACATCCATCACACTTCTGGGTATCAACAATAGGATACCATTCAACAAGACGCCTTTCAACGCCGTGCCAAGTTCCGTCGCCACTCATGCAATAATCATTCTGATTATATATATATTAACATATACTAATACATGAGGCAGGAACTTTAAATTACGAAGGCATAGAGTTTTCCTGAATCTGGATCAACACTGGTTGATCATTTCGTGCCGGGGTTTCCCTCCGCAACAAGGCGGTTGAAGAGTGGCACGGAAACAGGGGCAAGATCCGGTCCGTTCTTCAGCCCCCTCAAAATCTTCACGGGCCTGTACATACTCTTGAACTCCTCCCTGACTGCCGTTCTCAATGGCCCGAATAGATCATTGCCGGCGTTTGCTATGCCTCCACCTATGATGAGAATTTCCGGGTCCAGTATATTGATTATGTTTACA
>JAJZAW010000028.1 GCA_021799185.1 Thermoplasmata archaeon | reverse complement strand
CCTGCAAAAATTCGCTGCACCATGCCATCCATCCACAGCTCCCTTCCTAGCCTGGACTTCCAGTATTTCTCATACCTTGACAGAAAACCTGCACTGAAATTCTGGCTCTGGAAAGCCTCGTTTATTGCATTCGCTGCACAGTAAGCGGATACTATGCCGGTATATATGCCACCGCCGGTCAGCGGTTTCACTATGCCCGCTGCATCGCCCACCAGCAGGCTCCTCTGCCCGGAGGTTCTTGAAAGGTATGCTATTGGAATTGGCCCACCTGTTACCGAAAGAATCTTACCCTCAGGAAACTTTTTCTGCAACCCTGCGAAAAGGTCCCTTGCACCGGGGCCAATTGTTCCAAGACCGATTCTTGTTATATCTCCTGTTGGCACTGCCCAGGCAAAGAAGCCGTGTGAACTCTCGCTTCCCAGGTAAACATTCACACTGTCCTGATCAGGCAGCCTGACTGCAGCATCCACCTGATACGTTGAAACGATCCTTGCAGGCCGTGACCCGTACAGATTTTTTCGCACAACGCTGTTTGCGCCATCTGCGCCTATTATAACAGAAGCAGTGACATCCGTCAGATTCCCTTCGTGCCTGTATCTCACATGAACAGAATCATTTGCTGCCTTCACTTCAGTAACCCGTGAAGAAAGCTTCACATCGGCTCCGGCAGAAATGGCCATGGCAGAGACATCCCTGTCGAAGGAATCCCTGTATATTACCGTTGTCTCTTCAGACTTCTCAATGTGCATCGCCCCTTTGCCTGGAAAGAACACATTTGCGCCGCGCACCCTGTTTGCAACCGCATTGCTCTTAACGTAATCGAAAACGCGTGATGTGACAACACCCGTACATTCAACAGGCCTTCCTATCTCACTGTGTTCCTCAAGATTGAGAACCCTGTATCCCATGGACGCAAGCCTGTAGGCAGCATATGATCCCGCTGGCCCTGCACCGGCCACCACTACATCAAACACAGGATCGCATGCTGTTCTCAGTTAAAACATTCTTGTAACAGTTTACATATTACTTTTATACGAAGGTATATTGACAGACACTGATGAAGAAGGTCAAGCCTTCCCAGCTGAGGTCTATTCTTTCTGAGGTTGCCGTAGGGGGCCGGCTGCCAGTTATGGTTTGGGGCGCTCCAGGAATTGGAAAATCCCAGATTGTCAGGGACACCGCTGCCAGCCTTGGAATGAGCATACTTGACCTGAGGCTCAATTATTATGAGGAGACGGATTTTCTTGGCATACCCGTCCGCACTGAGAGGGGGATGGAATTCGTAAAGTACTCTCGCTTTCCCCGGAGCGGAAGGGGCATCTGGTTTCTGGACGAAATTACCCATGCCAGAACTTCAACGCAGGGGCTGGTTTTCCAGCTGATAAATGATGGAATGATAGAGGATTATACTGTGCCTGAAGGATGGAGATATTTCGTGGGATCATCAAATCTGCCATCACACAGAAGCATTTCAAACGCCATGCCTTCTGGGCTTTACAGCCGGTTTACCGGAGGGCACTATGAGCTGATACCTGATGTGGAAGACTGGGCGCAGTGGGCCATTGCGAATTCTGTTGACGACCGTATTATTTCATTTGTCACCTACATGGAGCATAATGACCAGAAACCGTGGCTGTTCAGGCAGGAGAACGGCTATTTCCTTACTCCCAGGACATGGGCTACGGGTGTCAATTATGCACTCAGAAACCTAGACGGCGAAATACGCAGCACTGCAATAATGGGCATGATCGGGGAAGAAAACGGACTCGAATTCATTCATTACGTGAAGCTTGCCGCAGAGATGCCCGACCCAATGAAAATCATAGCCGGAGACTATGAATGGATCAGAGGGGAACATGATGCTTCGCTATGGTATCTACTTGCAGGAAGCCTGGCCAGAATAGCATCTCAGGACAGCGAAAAAATAACTGGATGCCTGAAGGCACTGCTTCAGATGAAGGATGAGTATGCAGCGCTTGCGTTCAGTATGATCAGGAATGCAGTTGAAAGGAAAATGCTTGTTTCCAATGAGTTCCTTGCTTCCAATATGGGCAGGTTCAGGGAGATCATGGGTGTTTCCGGTGCAGAATCCTGAGGGAAAACTTGCAAACATAAAGAGGAGCCTGCTGCTGAAGTTTCCTTTCCTCGGCTCCATTGTGTCGTCCATGGAATTCGTTCCGGACAGCAGCAGCCATAGATTTTTCATTGACAATGGCACGGTGCATTACAGCCCGGCATACATGGATTCAGCGCAACAGGCTGAAGCCAGATTCCAGCTCGCAAGAATAGTCTTGCATGCGGCGCTTAATCATGGGCAGCGGAGAGGGTTGAGAAACCGCGACCTGTGGTCTGTCTCAAGTGATATTGCAGTTGATGGCATCCTTTCCGAAGCAGGTCTAACAGACGGCATTTCCGGAGTCCTTTATTTGAGGAACATGAGTGGAAAATCTGCTGAGGAGATTTATTCTGCACTCTCTGCCGACGCCTGTATTACTGATTCTGGACTCTTCAATTTGCCGCGACCCCCGGTTGATATGCCTTCACGGGAGACAATTGCTGATCGCATTTCTGCGGCCAGACGGATCAACCGATCCCTTGTTCTGCAGAGCATGTCAGAGGGCCTTGGATCGGATGCTGAAGGAGGAATGTATTCAGCCAGAATGCGCGAAATAGTTGCTGGAGCCAGGATAACTGCCATTCTTGCCGGCAAAAACTCAGTCCTGGCAGAGATACGTGTCAGAGGTGATGAAATTCAGCATATTTCCCTTAGAAGGATACTTGATCCCTACACTGAGCCCGATAAATCTGCATTGAACTCTTTCAGATTCAGCAGAAAATACCTTGATGCTGGCATCTATCTCCCTGGAAGAGGAAGGAGATGCCTGAAGGCAGTCGTGGCAATTGATGTTTCTGCATCCGTGGACCCGGAAATGGCCAATGTGTTCTTCTCAGACACTGAATATCTACTGGACGGCCTGCAGCCCCAGGAAGAGGTGAGACTCATACAGTTTGATGCGGACATACTTTATGATGAGCTCTTCTCCGGGCCCGGATCGCAGCAGGAATTCCAGTTCATAAGGAGAGGGATTGGAGGAACAGATTTCAATGCTGTTATCACAATGCTTTCAAACGAGGGCAACACGTGGCCTCTTTTGATAATCACCGATGGAAAGGGGGAAATTACTGCTGCAAAACCTGATTTCCCTCTGATCTGGTTAACAACTGGCCAATGCCCCCCTGTGGGGACATGTGTAAATTATGCCGAAGAAATACAAAATGGCTTAAAAATAGGCGGATCAGGTGATTTCACTGAAGATCAATGAGCTGCTCAACACCCTTGCAGGTTTCATCGCATCTTATGGATTACAGAACATTTCACTGGTTGAAGGGTCTGCTGCCATTTCATTTCCGCAGCTGGAGCCCATGCTGAAGGAACATGGAAGCCAGTACAATTACACTGCGATGCCTCTTTTAAGGGTTGTCTTCAGAGTTCCAGCCATTGCAGTCTTTCATGGAGATGCCTTCAGGGATGAGATTCCAATACTGGCAATCGAAGTTGATTCCGGCAGGATCATGATTACACTTGGGGACGGCACTGAAGGCATTCTGACCATGCAACCGGTTGCCATTGACGGCGTTGAATTTCATCCAGGTGGCAGTGATCAAAAAAATATTGGCACCGTAAGGAAACTCCTTGATGATCTGGATGAAGCGGGCCTCTGAATCCCATGCCTTAATGCCTGGCAGCTCCGGAATTTATAGCCTGTTTTAAGTGAAAAAAATTTAAATGTATCGATAAAATATAGCAGATATGACAAAGTACAGCATAGTGGGAAACGAAGTCCAGTATCTTGAAACCACACTGAATGAAGGAGATTCGGTACTAATAGAACCTGGGCACCTCATATCCAAGAGCCCTTCTGCAAAACTTGATGTCAGGAGCGGCGGGATCAGGGGAGCATTCTCACACATGCTTGCAGGATCTGCTGTTTTTCTGCTTAAGGTTGATGGGCCTGGCGAACTCAGGTCTGCAGGTTTTCTGCCAGGTAAAATACTGAAGATTGATCTCACAGGGAATGCCATAATTGCTGAATTTAATGCTTTCCTCTGCATGGATTCGACCGTCAATTATTCAACTAAATTCGCAGGCATGTGGCAGGGCATACTGGGAGGGGAGGGGCTTTTCCTTGAAAAGTTCAGCGGCACCGGATCCGTAATGCTGCACGGGCATGGGCATGTGGTGGAGATGAATCTCAGGGAAGGTGAGGAAATACAGGCAGAATTGAGCCACGTGCTTGCTTTTGATGAATCAGTTCAGTACAACGTGGGCAGGATTGGCGGCCTCAAGACAATGATACTGGGAGGAATGGAGGGCGAGGGCCTCTTTTTCGCAGATATGAAAGGCCCCGGGAGGGTATGGCTCCATACAATATCCATGTTCCAGCTTGCAGCAAAACTTGCCTTCAAGAGATGATCCGCCGCGCTGGAAGGATATCCCATGATATTTTTCACCTCAAGTGCTATTATCTGACAGTCTCCGAAAAAGGAATTAAGCCCTGCCCGATTCAGCATACATGAGAGCCACCATAATGCTTGAGGTTGGCAGCGACATTGCAGAAAAATGCTCTGCCGCAGCCGGCATACCGGTTGATGTAAAGAATCCCGATGGCGCGGATATTCAGATAGGCATGAGGGAGTTTGTCCCGACACCTGATCTGAAACTTGTTCAGACTGTATCAGCAGGTGTGGACCACATCAATTTCAGAAACTTTCCAGATAGAGTGGTATTCTGCAGCAACGCAGGAGCTTTTTCAGATTCCGTTGCACAGCACGCCTTTGCCCTTATCCTTTCCAGCACGAACAGAATATGCCGGTTCAGCAGCGAAATACGGTCCGGCACATACAGGAAAGACCTTGTGCATACCCTTTATGGTGAAACCCTTGGTATACTGGGATATGGCGGGATAGGGCAGAGCTGCGCCAGAATTGCCAGAAGCCTGGGCATGAAGGTGCTGGCCTACACAAGAAGCAGGAAGAATGATGGATTTGTTGACAGGTATGCAGACAGCCCTGAGGACATAATGTCAGATTCTTCCGTAGTCATCATAGCACTCCCGCTAACATCCGCCACAAGAAACTTTGTTGACAGAAGACTTCTGAAGAAATTCCATGGAAGCATTATTGTCAATGTTGCGAGGGCGGATATCGTTGCACGTGAAGACATGTTGGAATTCCTCAGGGAGAATCCAGGCATGCTGTTTCTTTCCGATGTCTGGTGGAATGAACCGGATATTGAACTCCCTCTTCCAGAAAATTCAGTGGTTACCCCCCATGTTGCAGGCATATCACAGGAATCAATGTCCACTGCCCTGATGAGGGCATGCGGGAACGTGAGGAAGTATCTGGATGGGAAACCCGAACATGTTGTGAACATTAAGGAGTATCTATGAACTTTGAGCCCCCATGGATCAGCCTTCAGAACTCAAATAGGCTTTTCTGCTTTTTGCTGTCCTCGGTGACCTCAACAGTCCGGGTTTCCTTTCCGGCTGCCTTTTCCCTGATGGCGCCGAAGTTCAGCAGGTTCATCTGGCTCTCCGCTGATACATAGTCCTCCGCTATTCCCTCCAGGACCCTGTCAAGGGTTTCTTCCACCCTCTTTGCGTAATAATCCCAGTCCGGCTTGCCCTGAAATTCAGAACCATCGATGTACGGCTCCACTTCCTGCGGTGATTTTTTGCTATTTGTAACTATCCAGGAGACTTTCATTCCCGGTATGAATGTCTCTCCCCTCTCCATTAGTTTCCTTGCGATCCGGACGTTAGCGAGTGACTTCTCTTCCTTGTAGCTCCGGAATTCCTTAACTGTACGGGAAATGACCAGGCTTTCTATGTTTATGGAGCTATCCCCTTTCCTGATTTTCTCCACTATTTCCCTCTTGTATGCCACGGCCCCGTCTATGTTGCGATCAAGCACAAGATCAAAAACATGTGACAGGGCTTCGCTCTGCAGATCGAAAGAGTCGGTGCGCCTCACCTCGTATCCTCGAACCAGTATCTCACCCCTCTGGGATTCCGGATAAATTATCTTCCCGGCATAACGTTTCTTTGCTCCATGAGAGAATAGCGGGTCCATGACCTTTTCAAATTCAACAGTGACGCCCTCATCCCTCGAGACTCTCTCACTGAGCTCACGCCCTACCTTTACGGCCTCGGTATCACTGGTAGCGCCGGATTCTATGAATATACTGTCTGTGTCCCCGTATATAACCCGGTAATTCTCGCTTTTGAGCTTTTCAATCAGGGAAGTGATTGTTTTTCTGGCAAATGCAGTAACGGCACCGCCTATGTCCAGATTTGTGAATCTGTAAAATGAAGAGGCAAGAACACCGTAAAATGTGTTCATTAGAATCTTTATTGCCCCCTGGACTCCGTCAAGGTATTCCCTTTCACCGGGACCGGCCGATTTCATCCGCCGCTTCACTGCATCCCTCTGATCCATAAGCTCCTTCAGCAGGCCCGGGACAATACCTTCTCTCCTTTCCCTTGACAGGAAGTGAACCCCGTTTGGAGCAACAATCTCCCCGGAGGGATCAAATGTTGTGAAGCAAATATTGTACTTCATGATCATTGATGGATACATGCTCTTGAAATCAAGCACAACAACGTAATCGTAAATGCCAGCACCAATGCTGTGCACGTATCCCCCCACTATTGGGGCATCCTTGTAGTTGTGCTTTGTCATTGGTACGCCTATGCCGGATCGATCCGCTTTCCTTATGAGAAGTGAATCCACGTAATTGCTTGTTCCGCCGTTTGTGACATCATCAAGCGGAAGCTTCGCAACAGTGCTCATGAACATGTTTCTGTCCACTATGCGTATCTTCTGGAAAATTCTGAGGGTCAGGTCTGCATCCTTTATACAGTATTGAGTCACTTCGTCAGGCCTTGTGGCCCATTCCTCCTCAATCTTGAGCCTGTTGATGTTATCCTTGCCTTCGCCAAGCAGTTCCCTGGAGACGTAGTTGAGGCTTTCGTGCTTTGGATGAAGAACCTTCTTTACGCCCCACCACGTATCCGATATAATACGCCCGTGAAGGCGCCAGTATTGCCCCTGCACCCTGTGTGGCGATTGATGATCCCTTCCTATGCCGAATCTAACGCCTGTTTTCTCCATTCTGTATTTCAATACAGGAAGATCGTATCCATCTATGTTGTAACCGGTGAGCAGATCCGGGTCCTTGCTGTTCACCAGTTTCACGAAGTCCCTGAGAAGATCGCGCTCTTTTCCGGATATTGCTCCCTTTTCAGTGGTTTTGCCATCCGTAATGGAATAGCCTATGACAAAAATCTGCCCATATTCCTCGTCTGAATTCTTCTGAATGGCATTTTCTATGTCAAAACTCATTATCTTCAGGGGAGGGTTGAATTCTGGCACGTTCCTTATACTTTCGATGCGCACTACATAATCCGTGGTGTAATTCTGCCTCTCTTCCGGCAACTCCGGCCCTTCTATTTCAACACAGGAACCAAGGTCCTTATCATAGATGAAACGGTGATGGAATGGTATATCTGCTGCAAGCACCTGAACTTCAGGGCATTTTTCCCTTAGCTGCGGCACCAGCCATGGGGATTTAACATAGATCCTGATGACCCTCTGATCCGCACCGGATACCCAGAGCCTCTTTTCTTCCTCCTTCACATACTGATCATCATTCCTGTATTTGAGCAGGCACGACTCAGGCGGATTGACAAGGTCGAAATAAGGCATGAAGCCGAAGTAAAGTGCTGTTACGGATTTGCCTTCATCAGTCCTGCCATAGATCTCCATGGCCACATCTGAACGCCTGTACGATGCCACCAGTATGCGGACATTCAGCTTCATCACAATTGTTATTGCTGTTACATTGAAATATATGTTGATCCCATGGTTACATGCATCCGTGTCACAGGAATCAGCACCCGTCAGGTGTCAAGATTAAATACCGGGATATGCATTGATTGGAGCACACTGCCTTGACATGGCAGGGAAGGTTTGTATCATGAGTGAAATCCTGAAGCTTGTAAAGAAGCATGAAAAGTACAGGTCAGAATCGTTGAATATGCAGGCGTCCGAAAACATTATGAGCCCGAATGCCCGGGAAGCGCTTTCCTCGGACCTTGCGTCCCGTTATTCGCTTGTGCTTGATCCAAGCCAAGGAGATGCCTACGGCGGAGCCAGGTATACAGATGAGATACTACATGAAACTGAAAGGCTTGCAGCCTCATTGTATGGATCAAAATTTGCCGAAGTGAGGCCTCTGGGGGGGCATATTGCTGCCGAGATGGTTATTCTTTCCCTGATGAGAAAAAGGGAGAATATGATGTCCATAGCCGAGAAGGATGGTGGTTACACCGGCTATCAGAGCGGATACCTGCCGCAGATGTTCGGCTTCCAGAACTATGAGATCCCTTATGATGGGGAATCCCAGGAAATAGACCTTCAGAAACTTGAAAGGGCCATGAAGGCATCAAGCCCATCGCTTGTTCTTCTTGGCCAGTCATTCTTCCTGAAGCACTACGACCTGAAGCCACTGAGAGAAATGTGCGATGCCTACAACTCTTACCTCGCATACGATGGCTCCCATGTTATGGGCCTGATCGCCGGAAAAGCATTCCAGAAGGATGCGCTGGAATACTGTGATCTGCTCTTTGGATCAACACACAAATCATTCTTCGGCCCGCAGGGAGGCATAATACTGACAAACAACGAAGACATCTTCAGCAGAATAAGGAAAAATATAACGTGGAGAACCATGGACAATTACCATCCATCCAGAATAGCAGCTCTTGGCGTTGCCCTTGAGGAAATGACAGAGTACGGAAGAGACTACGCAGCAAGCGTAGTGAGAAATTCTGTGCACCTTGGCAAAGAACTCCATTCCAGCGGTGTTGGAGTTAAATTTTCGCCATGGTACTCTGAGACGCATCAGGTTGCGCTTGATATAAATTATTTCAGAAGCAGGGGCATGAGTTTCCAATCTGCATCACAAATGCTGGAGGACAGCGGAATAATTATAGACAGGGAGGGGAGGATAGGAACCTCCGAGATCAGCAGGATGGGATTCAGCGACATGGGGCGCATTGCTGAACTCATCAGCACTGCCCTGTCCGGAAAGAATGTCAGGCAGGAAGTAAGCGATCTAATAAAGGAATTGAGGATACACTATACGGGTGCATGATATGAAAGTCAGTGACATAATGATCACCAGGGATCTTGTAACCGTGAGCAACAATGAAAGCGTTGGAGAAGCCATGTCAAGAATGAGGGAGACGGGTGTGCACCAGGTTCCTGTACTCTCAGGAAAGAGGTATCTTGGCATGCTGAGCTACAGGGAAATCCTGCGCAGGAGGAGCATTTTCCCTGCATCAAAGGTTGAGACCGTCATGATAAAGACTCCGAAACTCACGCCCGGAGAAAATGTCAACTCCGCCATAAGGCTTTTCAGGGAATCCGGAGTTCCGGCAATACCTGTTGTCCAGGGCGGTCTTCTGGTTGGCCTCCTGTCCCGGACTGATATCCTTAAAAATATCTCATCCATTGTTGGCGCAGGGAAAATTAAGGTTTCAGAGATCATGACTGATGACCCCATTACCGCCCGCGAGGACGAGAACCTGGATCAGGCAATGGAAAAGATCAGGGGACTTGACGAAACTGAGATTCCAGTAACTGACGGAAACGGAAGGCTTACGGGAATGCTTCGCATTGAAGAGCTCAGCGGCGATGCAATAATGTCCAGCAAGGTAGGCCATGGAAGGAGGGACTGGGACAGCAACCCGGAGAAGAATGACGTAAAGGTTGCATCAATGATGTCCCATCCCATGTCTGTAAAACCTACTGCATCACTGGAAGAGCTTGCCTCCACAATGGTGTCAAACCGGCTTCATGCAGTTCCTGTTGTTGACGGTTCTGATCGAATCGTTGGGGTTACTGACGTATTTGACATAATAAATGCAATTGATGTTGGCAGGAGCAGAGCGGGAATCCTGGTACAGGTCTCTGGGCTTGGGCCTTATGATGATGATCTGTATGATATCATATATTTTGAGGCCGGGAAGTTCCTGGGCAAGCTCGGGAAGATATCAGGGGCAAAAAGCGGCACATTCAACATCCACGTTGCAAAATATCATTCAGAGGGGAGGATCAAGTATTCCGTGAGAACAAAACTTTTTGCCGGTAGCCTGAAAATGTCCGTGAGCGATTACGACTGGAACTTTGGCAAATGCATTGCAAAGATATTTGAGACCTATGAAAACCTGCTCAAGAAGGAGAAGGCGAAGCAGTAATGGGAGGGGAACTCTTAGAAAAGGCACTCCAGTATGCCTCGAGAAGTTCAAGGTATTCTGAAGCCCGGTACGCTGATATACTGACAAATGAACTTTCCTACAGAAACTCTGAATTTGAAGGCATGGACTTCGAAAGGGAAAGCGGATATGCTGTCAGGGTTGTAAACAACAGCATTGCAATGGCTTACACTGACAGGGAGGATTGGGGGCGCCTGAAGGAGGCAATTGATCATGCCCTGAAAACATCCATGAGACCCGGCAAATCATCCATCTGGGAGGGAAAGGCCATAAAGGATTCATGGAAGGTGAATCAGAGAAAGCCCATTGAGGATATGTCTGTGGAGGACAGGGTGGCACTTGCCAGGGATTACGATGCCATGATGAAGGCTGCGGGCGCTGACGTCAGGCTAAATGTCATACATGACAAACGAATTAAACAGCGCTATGTGAATTCTGTTGGAAGTGACATCAGCGGGGATGTGGCCAGGCTTTATTACTTCTACATGGTTGGAGTCATGGAAAATGGCGAATTTGAACAGTCAACTAAGGAATACGGGTCGTCTTCCGGATACGAGTATCTTGATTCTCTGAACCTGGAGGAGAGAATTGCCAGTGATGTCAGGGACCTTCATGAAAGCGCGTCTGCCCCAAGGCCTTCACCCGGGAAATTCGACATCATAGTTGGACCTGAAATTTCCGGCATTGTTGCGCATGAATCATGCGGACACCCCACTGAATATGACAGGATAGTGGGCAGGGAAGGGGCGCTTGCAGGCGAATCATTCCTTACCGGTAAAAAGTTCCCCTTCAGAATAGGGTCTGAAAGCGTTAGCGTCATCGATGACCCCACCATACAGGGAAGCTTCGGCTACTACAGGTATGATGACGAGGGTGTCCCTTCAAGAAAGCGTTATCTCTACAGAAAAGGCTACACCGATGAATTTATCCTCAACAGGGAAAGTGCATCCATGCTGGGCAAGGATTCCAATGCCGGAGGGAGATCGTCCTCATGGGATATGGAGCCCCTTGCAAGAATGAGTACCACATACATTGAACCTGGAGATTACAGATTTGAAGAACTCTTTGAAGGCATAAGGAAGGGCATCTATATTAAATCATTCACCGAATGGAACATTGATGATATCAGATTCAACGAGAAATATGTGGGAAAGGAGGCATATCTCATTACAAACGGCGATCTGTCAGGCAGGGTCAGAAGGCCCGTCCTGGAAACAACCACAATCAATTTTTACAGTGCTGTGGATGCAGTTGGCAGGGATCTGGAGTTCAGCGCCGGAATGTGCGGCAAAGGGGATCCGGAACAGGGCGTGGATGTCTGGATGGGCGGTCCCCATATGAGGCTTAGGGGGGTGTATATACAGTGACAGCGGAACTTGTTGATGAGGTTTTCAGAAGGCTCCAGCATGAGGGCTTCCAGGAGATTGCGCTGGAATTTGCAAGAGAGAACATTGAACAGATCAGGTTTTCTGCCAGCACAACCGATCTTCACAATTACTGGGACCAGGAGAATCTTTCTGTCTTCGCATCAAAGAATGGCAGGACTGTTTCAACTGCCATAAAGGATCCTGCATCTGTGGATCAGGCCGTTGCCAGGCTCAATGAGGTTGCCTCAAGGACCCCTGAAAACAGTTCATTTGTTTCCATAAACAGGGATCGCCAGACATACGGGAAGGGCATGACCTCACATTTCCAGTCTGTTGATCTTCAGGATCTTCAGGATGCAATGGTTAACGGATCGCTTTCAGCCGGTGCAGAGAGGGCTGCTGGCCTCATATATAACAGGAATTCTGAAATCACAGTAAAGACAAGCTACAATGAGTGCCATTTCAGCACCGGTGGACTGGAGGGCGTAATCAGGGCATTCAGAGGCAACTTTACCGGCCAGGAGGCTTTGCACTTCGGTTTCAGTACCTCGCCCACAGCCAAGTCCTTTGAGGAAATGGGCGCCAACGCTGCTTTAACAGCATCTGCCGCCAGCAACACGTCTGAAATTGATCCTGGGAAATTCAAGGCAATTCTGTCGCCATACGTTATTGGAAATATAATGTCATACGGTTCCGGATTCCTCTCATATTACGCTGTTGAAACCGGACTGAGTTGCTTTGCAGGGATGCTTGACCGGGAGGTATCATCAGAGGAGTTCAGCCTTTACGATGATCCCACGGACTACAGCGGCGTAGGATCAAGGATATGCGACGATGAGGGGACCCCCACATCAAAGCTCCAGATCATTGGGCATGGTAAACTCCAGAGCTATCTTCATTCCACCTCCACAGCCTCAAGGGCCGGAACCAGGACCACAGGCAATGCGGGGATAATAACGCCCAGAGCATGGCAGCTGAGCCTTGAAGCAGGAAAAACAAGCTTTAAAAGCATGCTTGAGGGCCTGGATAGCGGATTGCTCATAAACAATGCCTGGTATACGAGGTTTCAGGATTACAGGAACGGCGTTTTTTCCACTGTTCCAAGGGACGGCGTTTTTCTCGTCAGGGACGGGGAGATACAGGGGGCTGTCTCCGGCATAAGGATCAGCGATTCGGTTCCAGGTATCCTGCGCAACGTAAGTGCTTTATCCATGGAAAGAAAAAGGGTGAAATGGTGGGAAGAAATATATGCTTCAACAATGCCATACGTAATGGTTGATGGAGTGAACATAAGCAAGGCTTTCTGATACCTAGCGGATTGCTTTTGCCATCCTTATGTTCACCAATAGCCCCTCAAGGGATTTTTTCACTCCGGTCTGAAGGTCTGGCGATGCGTAGCCCTGAAGAAGGTGCCTGATTTCAGCTTCCCTGCCAATTCCAATGTATGGTACCGTTGCCTCTATGGTCCTTGAAGGGGTCCTGGATCCCACGAAAACTTCCTTGAGCTGGCGGACCATGAAATCAAAGTTTGTCAGGAGGAATTCCCTGGAATCCGGACAGTAGGCTGCAGAGATGTAGAATCTGCCCGTATCCTGTTTTTTCACCTGGCCATTCTTAATGAGATCAAGTGCTCTTTCAAGGGCCTCCGGTTTCCCGAGCCAGCCCATTGCGCCTATGATCTTGGTCCTGTCCTCATCAGTTGCGCATTTTGCCAGCGTCTCCTTCATGGAATTGAAATCTCCCCTGATTCGCGCGTAACTTACTGCCACAACCTGCCTTATGTCAGGATCAAGGCTGAAGTAATTCCCGAATTTCCCGGCCATATCTGCTGCAAATTTGTCGTCAACAAGGGACATGGTCATTGACAGTGCGGAACGGGCTATGGAAATGTTGATCTCTTCTCCTGGCTTTTTTTCTCCCATGCGTGCAAGGTGCATGGAGGCAAACTTCAGTGCAGCTTCTCTGACAAGCCTGCTGCTGGGCTTCACCAGGAAAATTGAGTATATCTCGCTGTTGATCTCCTGAAGTACCAGCGGATTGGCTGTGTCCCAGATCGATTTGATGCCGCCCATGTATTCGCCATATTGTATACGGCCAGACTGGAACGCAGCAAAGAGATCGTTTGCCAGTCCCCAGAGATCATGGCCTGATAACTTATCCCTGGCTGCAGATATATGCTCCAGAAGATTGCTGTCATATACTGTCCTGTAGAAGCCTGAAAAGTCACTGTTGAGCTTAATGAATCCGGCTGAGGGAATGCTCATTTCCCTTCCTTCCATGAGCAGGGATTCCGTTGCATTATCCCTTACTACTGTGAGAGGTATTGGCCAGATTTCAGCAGTGGTGCTGCCATCCAGCAGAAACTGTTCCTGCTTCAGCTTCACCACATCACCATCACGGGATGCCAGAACAACCGGGTAACCCTTTCTTTTGATCCATGCCTCCATTATCCTGGACACAGGCATGCCGGATGCTTTCTCTATGGATCCCCAGAGATCTGATCCTTTTGCGTTTCCATATTCATGATCCTTGAGATATTTCCTTATGCCGTTCCTGAAGTTCTCTCTGCCAACGTATCCCTCTATCATCCTCAGTATGCTTGCGCCCTTACCGTAGCTTATCTCATCAAATATCTGGGCGATCTCCTCCGGGTCCCTGACGGTAGCGTCAATGGGATGTGAATTCTTCAG
This sequence comes from Thermoplasmata archaeon, assembly GCA_021799185.1. GTDB lineage: Archaea > Thermoplasmatota > Thermoplasmata > Thermoplasmatales > Thermoplasmataceae > UBA509. The sequence goes on along the minus strand of JAJZAW010000028.1, from coordinate 2,364 downwards.
GGCATCATTTTTCAGTGCACCTTCCGTTCTCAGGTTTATGAGATCTCCGGTCGCATCCCATTCTGGCTTTATTACATCTATGATCTTGTATGACATGAATGTGGCGAAACTCTCGTTCAGCCAGAGATCATTCCACCATTCCATGGTCACCAGATCTCCGAACCACTGGTGCGCCAGCTCGTGCGCTATGACTTCAGCAATGCTCTTGTAGTTGGACGAACCTGTTGATTCATCTATTGACAGATATATCTCCCTGAAGGTTATGGCTCCCCAGTTTTCCATCGCGCCTGCTCCAAATTCAGGAACAGAAATGAGGTGAAGCTTTGGCAGCATATAGGGTATCCCAAAGTATTCCCCATACAGATCCAGCACTTTTCCCGCAATTTCAAGGGGGAAATCGGAAGAGGTAAGCCCTCCACGTGGTGCCGCTAGGATGATTTCAATGCCGCCATGCTTTACAGATCTTGTATGGAACTTCCCGACACCCATGTAGAGAAGATATGTTGACATCCTTGGTGTCGTTCCAAAAACCACAGTTTTCCTGTCGCCGATCTCAGTAACGGATTCTACCGGCATGTTGGATATGGCATCAAGGTCCCTGTCAATTTCCAGGGAAAGATCAAAAGTGGCCTTGTAGAAGGGATGGTCAACACATGGAAATGCACGCCTGGCACCGTTGGATTCAAATTGTGTTGTGAATACATCCGCCTTGCCGTATTTTGCAAGATAAAATCCAGTAAGGAGCCTGGGGATGGCGCCACTGAAATTTATTTTCAGCACTGAGTTTTTGCCCGGGGTGCAGTTAAAAATAACTGTTTTTGTCTCCCTTGCATCAATGGGCTTTACTATTTCGCCGTCAAGATATGCATCAGAAATGGACAGATCCACACTATCCAGGACCAGCCTGTCGCCGGCTGCCCTGAAGCGAATTTCCTCCGCGCCCCTGTATGTGTATCTGCTGCTGTCAATGGCAATACTGATGGAATAATTCTCAATTGTGAGGCCTGTGTTTGGGTCCGATCTTTCAGGGCGTTCCATTCACTGCCCACTTCCCCTGGCAAGGCGCGAATATATTTCAAGAGTCTCGAGGCTCTTCTTCACGCCCTTGGCAAATGACGGCTTCTGCAGGGATTCAAGCTTTTGCTTGATCTGATCCTCGCGGCCAAGGCCAACGAAGGGAACAACGCTTTCAAGCATGGAGCCTGTGTAACCTGTTCCCTCAAAATATTTCTCCACAATTGCAACGGCGTCATCAAGGTTCTGGAAGACAGCCTCTCTGGCTTCAGGATTCATTGCCATATAGATGTAAACCCTCATGACATCCTGCTTCTTCACAGCGCCAGTTTTCACAAGGCCCAGGTATTTTCCAAGATTCTCCCTCCCCTCAAGGAAAGCGAGACCCATCAGGATTTTGATGCGATCCTCGTCGGAATCCGAGGCGTTCAGTGCTGAAAGCAGGCCAGAAAAGTCGTTTGTCACCATGGCATATGAAATAGCCACCGCAGACTTCATGTCTGAATCAAGGTCAGAGAATTTGTTGAAGAGGCGGGATAATTCAGAAGCATAATCATGATCCACAAGTGCCAGTGCCATTGTGACGGATTCCCTCAGGACCGATATTGAATCTGGCTCATCCTTCTTATGCTTTCCAATTGAATCTGCCTGCCTGCGGAGGTAATTACGAGCAACCTTTGTTATCCTTTCATTTTGCGGCAGTATAAGGTGCAGCGTCATCAGTTCCCCGCTTATTTCGTGAGCCACTGTGGGGTGAGTATTTCCCATGAAAATTTCCAGATCGGCCAGGTAGCGGTCCAGCTTTATCTCTCCGGCCTTCAGGAATGCATAGCTGTCGGTTAGAAGCCCCAGCACGTCCATGTACCCGAGCTTTGAAAAATTATGCCTTAGGGATTCCATTGAAGTGCCATCATAGATTACACGGTAAAAGCCACTATTCTCGGAATTCAGCTTCACAAACCCTGTGGCATCAAGCTCAGTGGATTCAGATTCCATGAGCATTGATTCAACTCCGGATTCCCTCACAACAGTTAGCGGTATTGGCCATTTTTCTGTACCCGGCTTGCCAAGCAAGAGAAATCTCTTCTGCTCCAGCCTGATTTTCCCGCCATTCCTTGTAACACGTACCACGGGATAGCCCATGCGCTTTATCCATGCCTCCATTATCCTGGACACAGGCATGCCGGATTCCTTCTCTATGGAACCCCAGAGATCTGATCCCCTTGCGTTTCCATATTCATGATCCTTGAGATATTTCCTTATGCCGTTCCTGAAGTTCTCTCTGCCAACGTATCCCTCTATCATCCTCAGTATGCTTGCGCCCTTACCGTAGCTTATCTCATCAAATAT
>JAJZAW010000027.1 GCA_021799185.1 Thermoplasmata archaeon | reverse complement strand
TATTCTTAACAATAAGGTTCACGAAATGCGTGACGAGGTTAAGAAGAAAATAGCTGAGAAGAATGAACTCATAGAACAGGTCCAGAAGCTCCGCGCAGAAAAAGAAGAACATTATGCAAACCTCTCAGAACTGAGGAAGGATTACAGAAAGGTAAGGCAGGAGACCAATGTTGAGGGCGTGGATAAACAGAGCCTCCGGATGAAGGAGAAAGAGCTGCAGCGCCTTGAGATTAAGCAGCAGACAACCGAGTTGGGCAAGGACGAGGAAAAGAAAGTTGTCCACGAAATCAGAAAGCTCACAAATGAAATAAAGCAGATAAGGCAGATCAGGGAGAAAGAACTTGAAAATAATGATTCAGTAAGGGACCTGAATCAGAAAATAACTGCAGAGAGGAAAGCCGGGGAAGCTTTGAAGGTTCAGATAGATGAAATTTCTGCAAGAATTACGAAACTGAGCGAGGAAATTAACAGTGACCTTCAAGACCTGGATGAAACGAGAAAGAAAGCAGATGAGTATCACGAGCTTTTCATCAAATTCAGCCAGGAATCAACAAAAGAGCACGAAGCATTTATACAGGCCAAAAACGATCTCAGGGACCTGGAGAAGGTAATTTCAAGCCTTCGCACGAAAACCAGGGCTACGAAGAAGAAGGAAAAGGAAGGAGAACTGCAGAGCAGGGCAACCGAACTCTTTGAAAAATTCAAGAATGGCGAACAGCTCACAACTGAGGATCTGCTTATTCTACAGAAAGCAGGATTCCTTTAATCCTGAAATTTATTAGGGAATCAGGAAGAGTTTTCCTCCTCGATTACGTCAGAAGAGAGGGACACGTTATATACCCTCGAATTGCTCTGAAGCTTTAGCTGGGGTGCCAGAACGCTTTCGTGCACCTCGCACGACTTGTCAATTGAGGTACCTTTCATTATTACGGATTTTACAAGTTTGGACCCGTCATTTACCCTAACGTTGTCCATCAGGATGGAATCCTCTATGAGTACGTTCTCACCGACCTGAACATTGTCATATATTGCACTTTTCTTTATGATGGTGCCATTTCCAATCTTCACCGACGACCCTATGTATGTTGGCCCCTGAATGTCCGCTCCTCTCAAATCTTTCATGAAGCTATTTATAATGAGCTTCCCGGAAAGTTTCTCGCCGTTCATGGCGGTTCCATATTTCTCTGTCATAAGCTGATTTGCCCTTATCATGTCATTGGGCCTCCCGGTATCCAGCCACGTGCCTTCACCTATATATCCATGTATCTTTACTCCCTCACCCAGAAGCAGTGGAAAGAGCTGCTTTGCAAAATCAAATGGCTGTCCAGCCGGGATATAGTCCAGTATCTCCGGTTCCATTATATAAAGGCCTGCATTAATGAGATTTGAAAAGGCTTGGTCAGGGGTTGGCTTTTCAAGGAATCGGGTTATCAGGTTGTCTTTCATCTCCACTATCCCGAACTGTGACGGATCTTCCACTGTAGTAAGGACAATGGTGATTTTGGCCTTTGATTTCCTGTGAAATTCCACAATTTTCGCAACATTGAAGTCTATAAGTGTGTCACCGCTTCCAACAACAAATGTATCATCAATGAATTTGGATATGAGTTTAATGCTGCCGGCTGTTCCGGCAGCTTCTTTCTCCACGGAAAACAGAATATTTTGATCGGACTGCTTGAACTGAAGCACACCCCTGATCAGCGATTCAAATTTGTAGCCTGCCGTTATTATTGCATCCTTAATCCCCGCCTCGTAATAGGAATCAAGGACGTATCCTATGCAAGGTTTTCCAGCTATGGGCACAAGTGGTTTTGGTATGGAATAAGTTATGGGTCTCAGCCGTGTACCTTTGCCTCCCGCCATAACAACAGCTTTCAGTGACATAGATTTATAGCATTAAATTGGACATTAACTTTGCGGCGAGTTGGATGGAAGACCTGCAGTCACAGCAGTGAGATCGGGGAAATAAAGGAATGTTGGATAAATGTTAAATTCACCGCGCGCATCAGTATCATGCCATGGATAGATACATAAACCTGCTTCCTTACTGGTTCCTGAATTTCACCATAGGCTTTGGATGGTTTACACTTTCGCCTATTGTGCCGGATCTTTCTGCACATTATGCTGTGGATACAGCATCAATATTGCTTCTCATATCGCTCTACGGCTACACAATGGTGGCCTTTGCTCTTCTCTCAGGATATCTCTCTGCCAAATATTCAGTGAGGTTCTCTCTCATTATTTCTGCGTCTCTGTCGGTTATCGGTCTGATAATAAGGTCAATTGCCCCTGACTATGTTGTGCTTTTCCTCGGGCAGATCATAGCTGCATCAGCATATCCTCTGGCTCTAGGTCCTGTTGGAGCTCTGGCTCAGTCCATAAACCGGGAGAGAACCAATACGGTTATTGGAGTCAGCGTAGGGATTCTGTTTCTGGGGATGTCTGCAGGGGCGCTCATTACACCATATCTATTTGCGCTGTTTAAGGACAGCATACCCGGAATTTTCATGCTGGACGCCGGACTTGCAGTTGTTGCTCTTGCCATTCTTCCTCTGGGTTCCAGAACCTATCCAAGAGAATATGCGGGCAAATCCCTCCGTGGATCTTTCCGGCCGGGAATGATCAAAAACTGGTATGTGGGGCTGATCATATCTGCATTCTCAGTGATGTTTGGCGGAATAGCTTCAACGGCCCTGATGCATCACAACGTAAGCGAAGGAAGTGCTCTTGCTTATGGTGGTGCAATGTCAGGTCTAGCATTTCTCGGGTCAGCCCTTGGAGCCATAGTACTGCCTCCATTATTTGAAAAAGTCAAACTTATACGCGCTGGAATGGTGTTCTCTTCAGCATTGTCACTGGTTTCAATAATAATTCTGACATACTTTCTTGCATTTACATCCAATTTCAACGTATTGCTGGCAGCTTTCTTCATGTTCGGTTTCTTCGGGAATGCCTTCTGGTCCATGGCAATGACCTCGACTACCAGGTATGTGGAAGATCCTGCCAGAGCCGGATTCTCAACGTCAATGTATAGTGTTGCCACAAATCTTGGGGTAGCTCTTATACCAACGTTTTTCGGCGTTTTCTTCCTTGCATCTCCGGTATACGGAGTGGTAATAACATCAATGCTTGTTGCCGCTGCGTTCATCCTTTCATTTCTGCTGATTGCCGGCAGATTTAATACCAATGCACCAGAACAAGCGCCGAGCTAGTGGAATTGCCTGAGAAAGAGCCCGGATTCTTGGCCCGGAAATGGGATAAATACTATATATATTGAAAAACCCCAACAGTTAAAATGGGCACACAGGCGTGGAAAACAAATTGCATGCCCGTTGCCCTGCTCAGAAGCACGCTTTAATAGAGAATGGCACGCTGGAAAATTTCAGGAGTTAGATAAGGCAGACATCAAAGCAAAGTAAATATGTCTGACAACATTTATATATAATACTTGCGATAGGGCAACTAGGTTAATCTCTATGACATCTTTAGTCTATCCAGCCGGTCTGGAGCCATATGCTGTTTACATTACTATCTTTCTGGGATTCTTAGACGGATTGCTTTTTGGGCTTGCCATAAAGAAAGCCCTGATATCTGTTGTCCTCATAGTTGTTGCGTTTATCCTGGCGTCATTTCTGGGGCTCACATTCATTCCAAGCCTTCCAACTTCTCAGATATACTCATCCCTCTCAGCATTTTTCAGTCAGCTCAACTTCGGAACAATTGGCGTCACATTCTCAATAGTTTTGTTTGTAATAGGTTTTGGTATAGGCATATGGAAAGGATGATCGCAAGCTCCATAGCCATAAACCACTTCTCTGCAAACGCTCATCAAGAATGCCGCTAATGATGTGTACTGATTGCCATATGTTTGTGCATCAGCAAAAATTATTGGATTGGCAATCAGGTTTTCAATCACAGAATGCCTGTGGCCATAACCAGGATATTGCAATAATTGAAACATTAACATGCAAAAAGCAGTTTACGGCATTACGAAATTAACGCCTTTGGGAAATGCCACAGTGGCTGGACCTTTAAAACAAGGCCTGCTTACGGCCGTGCTGTGAAGCGTGGCCTTCCATGACCTTCGGTATGCAAATGTACCGGTTCCCAAGTGGAGGGAACCCGTTTCCAGTCCAGGATGGATGATGATGGGAAGAACCATCCGGGCAGTTTCCTTGAATCTAAAAAGATTCAGGAAATTGGCGTTCTAATATTCATCCAGGGGCACCTTGAACTTTACCCCTGACCTGATGAGATCGCGGGAGCTGGAATATCCAGCATCTGCATGTCTTATGACGCCTATTCCGGGATCGGCATTAAGTACCCTTGAAACCTTCTCATCAGCTTCCCCGGTACCATCCACCACAAGGACAAATCCGGCATGAATCGAATTGCCAATTCCAGTTCCGCCACCGTGGTGTACAGACACCCATGTGGCCCCAGAAGATGCATTGAGCAGCGCATTCAAAATGGGCCAATCTGCAATGGCATCACTCCCGTCCTTCATGCCTTCTGTTTCTCTAAATGGTGATGCAACAGACCCTGTGTCGTGGTGGTCTCTGCCTATGGCTATGGGTGCAGACACGATCTTCTTTCGCACCATTTCATTCATCATGAGGCCAAGTTTTTCCCTCATTCCATAGCCGGCATAGCATATCCTTGCTGGCAGTCCCTGAAATTTAACCTTTTCCCGGGCAAGTTTAATCCAGTTTACCAGATGTTCGTCATAACTGAAATTTTCAATTATGGCCTCATCAATTCTGTAAATATCCTCCGGGTCGCCGGACAGTGCAACCCAGCGGAATGGCCCAGAGCCCACAGCAAAGAGGTCCCTTATGTAAGCTGGAACATACCCCTGTATGTCAAATGCACTCTTTAACCCGCCTTCCTGGGCCCGTGTCCTCAAATTGTTGCCATAGTCAAACACCTTCGATCCATTCTGTTTGAACCACAGCATAGCGCTCGTTTCTTTCACTATGGAGGCATATACTGCCCTGCGGTACCCTTCAGGATCGTGATTGCGGAAATCCGCAGCAGATTCCACAGTATAACCTTCCGGAATGTATCCAAGGTTCAGGTCATGGGCTGCTGTCTGATCAGATACCACATCAGGCACAACCTTCATCGACATTAGCTGAGAATAGACTGTAGCGGCATTCCCCAGCAGTCCAATGGAAAGAGGTTTTCCAGCCAGGACAGCCTCATCCTTCATCTTCAGCGCCTCCGGAAGGCTGTCCGTCCATGTGTCGAGATATTTCCCATTGATTCTTCTGTGGATTTTTTCAGGATTTACCTCAACAACTATGCCAACACCGTTGTTCATTGTTATTGCAAGAGGCTGCGCCCCTCCCATTTCCCCCAAGCCCGCGGTGAGAAACCACTTTCCACGCAGATCTCTGGAATTAAAATCCTTCCTTGCAATGGCAGCCAGTGTTTCATAAGTCCCCTGGAGAACTCCCTGCGATCCAATATAGATCCAGCTTCCTGCAGTCATCTGGCCAAACATTGTTAAGCCTCTGCGTTCCAGATCCCAGAATATGTCATCTGTAGCCCATCTCGGCACGATCTGTGCATTTGCTATCAGCACCCGGGGTGCCCATTTTGAAGTCCTGAATGCACCAACAGGTTTTCCGGACTGTATAAGGAGTGTTTCATCATTGTAAAGCTCCTTCAGCATGCTTATGATTTCATTAAAGGCATCCCAGCTTCTGGCAGCTTTCCCCTTTCCTCCGTAAACTATCAGGTTATCCGGGTCCATGGCCACATCAGGATCGAGGTTATTCATGAGAAGCCTCATGGCAGCCTCCTGCCCCCAACCTCTGGTATGGAGTTCGCTTCCATGTGGAGCGTGTATTACATGTTCAATCTTTCTCGGAGCATCAAATTCTTTCTCTACAGCCATACTGGCAATATCACTTTTATTTGATTAAGTCTTTTGATTCGATATTTCATAAATGTAAGCCTGCCTGAGCCGGTTTGAAGTATGAACTGGAGAAACGCGGGAAAATTCGTCATTTAAATGGGTGGTGCGATACATTGCAGATGCTCTGGCATTTAAATATGCCTGCAGCATATCATGGCATAGCAACTGTTCATTTGCAATGAATCCAGATTAATTTTTCAACAGAAGCAGTAAATGTTTTTAACATTCCGCAGAGATACACTTCCAATGGCAATCAAACTGATATCATGGAACGTGAATGGCCTGAGGGCAGCAATGAAATCTGGCCTCCCTGACTTCATACGGAAAGAATCTCCAGATATAATGGCCATGCAGGAGGTCAAGATTTCACAGGAGCAGATACCTGCAGAGCTATGGTCCGGCGGCTATACTGCATATATAAATACTGCTGAGAGAAAAGGCTACAGTGGCACCCTCACACTCTCAAAGCTAAATCCTGCCATACCAATTCGAGGGATTGGAAATCCTGAGTTTGACAATGAAGGCAGGATAATGGGTCTGGAGCTGGAAAATTTTTATTTTCTGAATGTTTATTTTCCAAACTCACAACGGGGTCTGACAAGACTGGATTACAAGCTTGCGTTCAACACAGAGTTTCACAGGTTTTGCAACAGGTTGAGAGAAAAGAAGCCTGTCATCATAACAGGTGACTTCAATGTGGCACACAGGGAGATAGATATTGCAAACCCCAAAAGCAATGAACATAATGCAGGTTTTACAAAGGAAGAGAGGGAATGGATGACAGAGTTTCTGGATGACGGCTACATCGATACCTTCCGGATGTTCAACAGCCAACCTGGCCATTATTCGTGGTGGTCGTACATGCACGATGCGAGATCAAGAAATATAGGATGGAGGATAGACTACTTCGTTGTATCAGCCGACATAAAATCCAGGGTGAAGGATGCTGGCATAATGGAGGATGTCAAAGGGTCGGACCATGCTCCGGTGTACCTGGTTCTTGATTATTGAGCACGGAAGTTTCCCTTACTATTGTATTTTCACGGCCTTCTCCAAGTGAAATTATGTCAACCGGTATTTCCAGCAGCTCCTCTATTTTCTCAACGTACTTTCTTAGGGCTGCAGGAAGGGCACTAAATGTGTATCCATCCTCGGGCTGGTTAAGCTTTCCCCAGGGTTCCATATCCGTATAATCCATTTCAACTCCAGAAAACTCAGCGGTGCTTCGGGGTATGTAGTTGATTTCCTGTCCATCCTTCCTGTATGCAGTGCAGATTCTGATCTTATCCATCTGCCCAAGCGTGTCAAGTCTTGTGACAGCAAGAGCATCAACGTCATTCATCATAATGGAATATCTGAGCATGGGAATATCAAGCCAGCCCACACGCCTTGGCCTTCCAGTTGTAGTGCCAAACTCGTGGCCCAGGTCCCTGAGCCGGGCAGCCTGTGTTTCCTCAAGTTCCGTGGGAAAAGGCCCCGAGCCAACTCTTGACATGTAGGCTTTAGCCACGCCAATGACGTAATCCACTTTCCGAAATGGAAACCCGGCGCCAAGGGAAAGCGCTCCGGCAAGTGCATTGGAGGACGTTACAAACGGGTACATCCCGAAGTCAATATCAAGCATTGTTCCCTGCGCTCCTTCAAAAAGTATGCTCTTTCCCTTCCTGTACTGCCTGAAAATTTCAAGTTCAGTATATGCAAGAAATGGTGTGAGCTTCTGCCCCACTCTGAATAATTCATCCACCATTGCTTCCCTGTTCGTCCTGCTGCTGAATTCAGTACTGCCAAGCAGGCTTTCCTTCATCCTGTATATTGTCTCCACTTTCTCTCTTAAGATTTCAGGACTAAGAAGATCAACCATCCTTATGCCTGTTCTTGCGTATTTGTCCTCGTATGTTGGGCCTATACCCTGGGCAGTAGTTCCAATGCTTAGCTTTGATCTTACGCTCTCCTCCTTTGTGTCCAGTATCTTGTGCATTGGCGTCACGACATGCGCCATCTTGCTTATGAGAATGCGTGAGGAACAGCCAGAAGCTGTCAGTTTATCCATTTCGTCGGCGAGGCCATGGGGGTCAATGACCATGCCATTCCCCAGGATGACAGTTTCACATCTGAGAGAACCTGAAGGAATCAGGTGAAACTTGTAGGTTTTTCCATTGGCGACCACAGTATGGCCGGCATTCCCGCCGCCATTGAATCGGACAGAAACCTGAAACTTATCGCTGAGGAAGTCTGTGATCTTTCCCTTACCCTCATCCCCAAATTGCAATCCAAGAACAGCAGCTATCATCCTAGAAACCCCCATGGCGGATTCCCTGGCTGGTTCCACGAGAATTTATGTTACACCACGTGCAGCTTAAAACTCTGTTGAAGTCCACTTCCAAATCATTGTTTCTTGCCTAATAAGACTTCGTGATAGTTCAACACAAAGAATGCGGATCACCGCCAGTTTTACCTGCAGGAATACCGTGAGATTTAATGCGGCGGAACCTGAGCCATGAAAAGCAGTGATTGCGGAAATCTCTCCAGTTTATGGGTGGTGAGCGACGGGAAATCGGCAATGGCCCCGTTATAATGAATAGTTAGTATTTTCTTATAACGGGTATTGATCCACGCCTGAAAATATAAGAGTGAATATGGAATTCCACAGGGATAAAAGATGGCATATATTAAGGTGATAGAAGGCAAGGGAATGCAGATCCCCAGCAATCCTACCATAGGCTACATTGAGGGCGATGGAATTGGCCCGGACATTACCAAGGCATCAATCGCGGCAATCAATGCATCCCTGGAAATTGCATACGGTGGAAAGAGGAACATAGTCTGGGAGAAAGTACTGGCCGGAGAAGAGGCCATGGAGACCACAGGGAAGCATCTTCCCCAGGAATCGCTTGATCTCCTGAAAAAGTGTGTGGTATCCATAAAGGGGCCATTGACAACACCAATCGGCCAGGGTTTCAGAAGCCTGAATGTTACACTGAGACAGTATTTTGATCTGTATGCCAATATACGGCCCGTTAAGTTCTTTCCGGGTGTTCCGTCTCCTGTCAAAAATCCTGAAAAGATGAATATGGTTGTATTCAGGGAAAACACGGAGGATCTGTATATGGGGATAGAGTGGAAATACGATTCACCTGAAGCTACAATGCTGAGAAAATTTCTCTCGGAAAATTTCTCGGTGAACCTTACGGATGACACCGGGATTGGAATAAAGCCCATCAGCAGGTTCAGATCAGCAAGGTTGGTGAGGAAGGCACTGGAATACGCCATACAGAACAGGAGGAAGAGCGTTACCCTCGTTCATAAAGGAAACATTATGAAGTACACTGAGGGCGCATTCAAGGATTGGGGTTATGAGGTCGCAAGAACGGAATTCGGGGACAAAACTGTCACAGAGGAGGAATATCTGAAGCAGCCAGAGGCGTTTCCGTCCAGGATAGTTGTGAAGGACAGGATAACGGACAACATGTTCCAGCAGGTTCTCACAAGAACAGAGGACTATGATATCATAGCAACAACGAATCTCAACGGAGACTACCTCTCGGATGCTCTTGCCGCCCAGGTTGGCGGGCTCGGTCTTGCTCCAGGCGGAAATGTGGGGGATGTTTACGCAATATTCGAAGCAGTGCACGGCACTGCCCCAAAGTATGCCGGAATGGACGTTGCTAATCCAACCTCTCTGATGCTTTCAGGGGAAATGATGCTGCGCCACCTGGGATGGAACGAGGCTGCTGACATACTGGAAAGTGCCATAATGTCTGCATACAAGGAACAGAAAGTGACTCAGGACCTGGCAAGGGTACTCAATATAAAGGCACTCAAATGCAGTGAATTCTCATCCGAAGTAATAAAGAGGATGCGGCCAATAAAATAATCTCCCTATCTTTTTATAACGGTCTCTCTAACTCCGGAAATCTCATCCATCAGATACCTTATACCATGCCTGTATGTCCAGTTCTTACCAGATCCAGAGACCGGAATCGAATCCGGGAGGTAATCCGGAAAATCATTTATGATTAACGTTGGGAAAGCAAGCTTCTCCGATGCAAAAAATGCAGTGTTCATATCGGATGTGAATATGCTGGCACTTATTCCTGTCGGAGCATCATTTGCAATCTTGATTGCCTGAGACACCGATGATACGGGCGCAATCATGGTGACAGGGCCGGGGACATCATTGTTCCATATGTATGATGTTGTGTCAATATTTTCAATGAGCGTTGGCATCATTATGGAATCAGTTCTGGTGCCACCGGTCAGGATGTTGCCGCCCAGTGATCTGGCAACCGAAACAAAATTCTCAGCGGATTTTGCCTCCTCAATCGATATCATGGGACCAACGTCAGTTGCAGGGTCCATTGGATCCCCGACCCTTAAATGGGATATGATCTCCATGAGCCTGTTTTTCAGGTATTCATAGGAATCCTGATGAACAAGTATTCTTTGGAGATGATGCCCCGTATAGGTGGAAGTCACAAAGGCAGACCTTGCAATCTGTTCTGCGGCCGTGTCAAGATCTGCATCATCCCACACAATTGCAGGGAAGTTCCCAAATATTTCCATAATGTATTTCTTCAAACCGCCTATTCCTGCTATCCGTGTTGCAGTTTCCCATTTTCCTGAAAAACTCAGAATCTTCATTTCGTGTGATTCAACAAGGAATTTCGTGACGTTTCCAAATCCCGCAGCCCTGGCGACCTGAACTGAATTGGCAGGAAATCCTGCATCTGAAATTATTTTCTGAAGCCTGTCGGTTGTTGCCGGTGTCAGGGTAGAAGGCTTTACTATGACACTGTTCCTCACTGCCAGGGCTGATGCTACTCTGATTGCAGTTGAAAATAAAGGGCTGAAGTATGAAGCTACATAAAGCATGGGGCCAAGCGGAATAGGGTTTGAGTAGGTTATCCTGTTCAATCCGGAGTGGGTGGTGTCCAGCCTTCTTGTTTCTCCGTTTGATTTCAGAATTTCAGATGCGGCAGTTCTGAAAGCCTCCTGCGATCGCAACACCTCGTCTATGGCTATTTTCACAGGTTTCCCACTTTCCTGGGCAAGCATTTCGGCAAGCGCAGATCCTTCACGGGAGATGATATCTGCTGCCTGAAGGAGATTTTCCTGAAGCTTGAAACCGGGATATTCAGCAAGGCTGTTATGTGCATTTACGCTGTGATGTATCATCTCCCGGGATTCAGGAAGGCTGGTCTCCCTGGCCTCGTAGAAACGTGAATCGGTGAATTTGTTTCTGATTATCATAATATGAGATTTTCTTCTAGTATTAAATAGGTATAACCTTATCAATTCGTATAGTGATTAATGTACTATTTGTGCCTGGCCTCAATTGCGGCACCAGGCAGGATGTATCACTTCATATCGAGCCCATAATGCACTGCTTCCTTTTTCCTGACTTCGTATTTCCACATTGGCACTTCACTGGCAATTTCCTCAGCCACGAATTTACATGCGGAGAATGTGTCCTCGCTTCTCCTTCCCCAGGCCATAACCATTGAAACATAGTCCCCTATGGAAATATTTCCTGTTCTGAGGATAATTGAGATGTCGCTTACCGGAAATCTGTCAATGGCATCTGATCTTATTCGCTTAAGAACCCTTAGAGCCGTATCCTGGTCGGTCTCATAATATACTCCCATGACATCAGGAAAACCTGAGAACTGGGTTGCCTTAACAAGAGAAAAGACTGCACTTCTATTGTCCGGGTTCGAATCAGCCATGAAATCTGGCAGGTCAATCCTGCTGTCCGTTATGACCGGTTCCATGTTGATCCGATTAGTACCATTATTCTGTATTTAATACTGATGGATGCTGGCTAAGATTTCCTACCCGACTGGAGGTCAGCATGTGTCAATCTGACATGATAGCCTTTATCAGGGAAGGCAAAACACCATGCCAAGAATGCATGACACCCAAATCGCAATAATTTATGAGCATCCTGGCATTTCACTGGCATGGGCACTATCCTGGTGACCGGATCCCTTGGTCAGATAGGTACAGAACTTGTTCCCCTGCTTGTAAAGAAATTTGGGCCATCCCGGGTTATAGCAAGCGATGTTAAACCACCGGATTCAGATGTTTTTCATGATATTGAATATATTACAATGGACGTTACAGACCGTGAAATGGTGGCATCAACCATGAAGGATCGGTCCATTACAGATGTTTTCCACATGGCAGGGATCCTTTCCGCACTTGGTGAAAGAAATCCCGAACTGGCATTCATGGTTAACAGCGTAGGGACTTTTAATGTGCTTAATTCAGCAGTCAAGGCAGGCGTTAATCGAGTGATGATACCAAGTACAATAGGGGTCTTCGGAAAAGATACGCCACGTGACAATGTTCCCGTGGTGACCGTTACGAGACCCGCCACAATGTATGGGGTGACCAAGGTCAACGCCGAGCTGCTGGCATCTTACTTCCGCAACAAATTCGGGCTGGACGTCAGGGGGGTGCGGTATCCCGGTATCGTCAGCTACAAGACTCCACCGTCTGCAGGTACAACCGATTACGCTGTGGACATGTATTATCACGCAGTTGCCGGTAAAAGTTATGAATGCTACCTGAAGGAAGATGCGGCGCTCCCCATGATGTACATGCCTGATGCGCTTGATTCGCTGATGAAACTTTATTCTGCTGACGGGGAAAAACTCAGGTATACGATCGAGTACAACATATCTGCATTCAGCTTTGATCCCGCTACACTGGCTTCAGCAATCAGGAGAGTAATACCTGAATTCAGGGTCACGTATAGACCAGATTACAGGCAGTCCATAGCAGAAACATGGCCAAGGAGCCTGGACTCAACTGATGCAAAAATAGACTGGGGTTTCTCGCCAGCTTATGATATTGATGCCATGACAGAGGACATGATCGAAAACCTGAAAGAAATGCACGTCAGGAACCAGCCTGGTCTGTGAGACTCACCTCAACCACGCATTTATTATCCCCATCGGAGAATTTCTCCCTGATCCTGAAGTCCTGGTTTATGGAATTTTTTATTATGTCTGATCCAAGGGCCGTGCATATGATCCTGCTGTTGTTCTTTGCAAGTTCATAGAATATGCAGTTGTGCCTTATTATTCTCACAACATCGTCCGTAACTTCAAGCCGTGCATAATAGCCGAGCTTGTTAAGGGTACCTACGAAATCCTGGAGCCTCTTCAGTTTATCCTCCCTGGACTCTGGAGCACCTGAAGGCCTTTTCCAGCCGGATTCCCCAACTATCTTGTCTGCAACCCTGCCAAGAATGAAGTTGACCTTTTCTCTCCCGAATTCTTTTTCAAGCTCTTCAACGAGCATGGTTGCAAAGGAAATGTATCTCTTTGGCAGAAGCCCCATTCCCTTCTCTGTCAGTCTGTAGAATTTCTTTGGCCTTCCTGCCCCGCCTCCCCTGAAAAATGGCTGGACATAGCCTTTCTTTTCCAGGGATTCCATGTGCTCCTTTACCGCATTTTTGTTAATGTTAAGCAGATGGGCAAGGTCATCCATACTTCTTTCGGAATAACTCAATTCCTGGATTATATTGCCCTTCATCTGCCCCAGCAACGAGGACAGATCACCCATGGTCTCAACGGTATCATCCATCTTTAACAACTAGCCATGCACGAGCGCTATATATATTTTAGTCAATTTAGACATAAGAAAGTGTTTAAATACAATTTACTCATATGCAGTTTGAAGGTGCAACATTTGCCAGAGTTGATCATAAACAATCTCAGTGCCTCAGTGGAGGGCAAGCAGATACTGAAGGGAGTGAATCTTACAGTCAAAGGCGGGGAGATACATGCTTTAATGGGGCCTAATGGAGCCGGGAAAAGCACACTGGGAAACGTACTGATAGGGCATCCCAATTATGTGATAAACGGCGGGTCCATCATACTGGATGGAAAGGATCTTACAGGTAAAACACCAGAAGAGAGGGCACGTGCAGGCCTGTTTCTGGCGTTCCAGAGCCCTGTTGCCGTGGTTGGCGTGAAGCTATCGGCATTCATGAGGGCGGCATACAAGCAGGTTCATCCTGAGGACACAGCAAAACTTTCAGAATTTTATGATAGAATGAAGCTGCATATGAAGAAAGTCGGACTGGACGAATCCTTCATGTCAAGATCAGTTAATGATGGTTTTTCCGGAGGGGAGCGAAAGAGGTTTGAAATCCTGCAGATGATGATTCTGAGGCCAAAAATCGTTATTCTTGATGAGATTGATTCTGGACTTGATGTGGACGCGCTAAAGCTAGTTGCAGAGGAAATAAGGGAATACTACAGCCAGGAGGTTGGCTTCCTCATCATTACCCATTACCAGAGAATACTGAAGGACATAGAGCCTGAATTTGTGCACATTCTGAAGGACGGGAAGATCGTAATGGATGGAAACAACAGCCTGTCGCTCAGGATTGAGGAAGAAGGATACGATTGGATAAAGAATACCGCGTGAGGTGAATTTATATGGAAACAGAATACAGCAAGGAAGAGGAAATGGAAAAGCTTCTTGAGGATCTCAAGAGGTCAAATGTCAGAAAAGAGGATTGGGAATTTCATGATAACCTGCAGCCCGTATATTCTACGGGTGCCGGCCTGAACCGGAAGATTGTTGAGGAAATATCAGAAATAAAGAAGGAACCTGACTGGATGAGAAGATTCAGGCTGAAGGCGCTTGAGATATTCCATAGCAAGCCTGTTCCCACATGGGGGCCTGATCTTTCAGGCATAGACTGGGAAAACACCAAGTATTATACCCGCCCGGATGAGGTAAAAACAAACAACTGGGAGGAGGTCCCTGACCAGATCAAGGACACATTCAATAAGCTTGGCGTGCCTGAGATGGAGCAGAAGTACCTTGCAGGTTCGGTTGCACAGTACGACAGTGAGGGTGTATATCATAACCTCAGGAAGGTATGGGAGGACAGGGGTGTCGTGTTTATGGACCTTGACCTTGCACTGAAGACCCATCCTGACCTTGTGAAGGATTACTTCTGCAAGGCAGTTCCGCCAACTGACAACAAATTTGCAGCACTTAATGGCGCTGTGTGGAGCGGCGGTTCATTCCTCTATGTTCCGAAGGGCGTAAGGATCGACATGCCCCTTCAGACCTATTTCAGGATGAATGGCGAGCAAACAGGGCAGTTCGAGCACACAATTGTTGTTGCCGACGAGGGGTCAAGCGTTCACTACATCGAAGGCTGCACAGCCCCCAGATATGAGAAAAATTCGCTGCACAGTGCAATTGTCGAAATATATGTGGAGAAAAACGCTCACGCAAGGTATACCAGCGTACAGAACTGGTCCAAGAGCGTTTACAACATGCCAACAAAGAGGGCATGGGTAGAGGAGAACGGCCAGATGGAGTGGGTTGGCGGATCGCTCGGGTCCAAGGTTACCATGCTTTATCCATCGTCATACCTGAGGGGCCCTCATGCTTCAGCGCACAATCTCAATGTATCTCTGGCTGGGCCGGGCACGGTCAAGGATACCGGGGCAAAGGCACTTCACCTGGCACCGTATACAAGCTCAAGGATAGTGGCTAAAAGCATAAGCATAGAAGACGGAAAAGCAATATACCGCGGCCTTCTGAGGATGAACAAGGGCGCAGTCCATTCAAAAAGCCATGTCCAGTGCGATGCGCTGCTCATAAACGATGAATCTCAAAGCTTTACTTTCCCTCACGATGAGATATACGAACCAACAGCCACATTCGGCCATGAAGCCACTGTGGGCAGGATCGGGACGGATGAACTGACATACCTCAGGTCAAGGGGTCTCAGTGAAGATGAGGCAAGCTCAATGATAGTTCTTGGTTTTCTCGATGACGTCATGAAGGAGATTCCAATGGAATTCGCCGTTGAGATGAACAGGCTAATCAAGCTTGAAATGAACAAGCTTGGCGCAGTAGGATGATCTTTCATGGAAAATTATCCTGAACTGCTCAGAAACAGGCTGAACGATCCAGCCTACGAATACAGACGGGATTCTTTCCTTGAATTTTTGAAATCGCCTGTCCGGAGCTACAAGGAAAGCCCAACTGTGAAGGATTATGTGGAAATCACAGACAAAGACCTTGAGCGCATGATTTATTCAGATCCCGCGAGCGGCGCACCTGATGCAGCTGCAGAAGACGGGGCTCAGATTGTTATGTTCAACCACAGCCTTGTAAACTCACCCTCATCTGAAAGATCTGGAGTTATCATAACAGACATGGCCACGGCAATTCGCGAACACCAGGCGCTTGTGGAAAAATATGTATATTCAAGCTTTGGAAAGGACAGGGCAGAACACCTCATAAATGCTGCATGGAGAAACGGCCTCTTCATATATGTTCCAGACAGGACGGATATATCTTTGAAAATTCATCAGATATCGGATTCCAGGGAATCATATTCAAAAAAATCTGTAATAATATGCGGGAAGGACTGTAGCGTTAAGATAACCGATATTCACACATCACAGGGCGGAGGTGAAGGCATTCAGGGCCAGACTATCTACTGCCACGTCGGGGAGAACAGCAAGATGCAGTACAGTTACCTTCAGGACAAGGAAAACACAGCAACGGATCTGACTTACATCAGAGAATATCTGGATAAATATGCAGGATTCCAGTTGTTTCACATAAATCATGGCGCTTCCCGGGTTATATTCACCGATGAATCCATGCAGATGGGTGAATCATCGGATTTCAGGGTTTATGGTGTTAACTTCAGCAGCGGCATGCAGAAAATGGATATCAGGGACAGCAGTTTCCAGGTTGGAGCTGCGTCATCCTCAGACATTCAGGTCAGAGGGGTCGTCACGGGAAAGAGCTCTACGATCCACAGGGGAAACATCGACCTTGAAGAGG
>JAJZAW010000157.1 GCA_021799185.1 Thermoplasmata archaeon | reverse complement strand
GAAAGGAGTGGCACTCCGATAAATCTGAGAGGCTGTTTGAAAGACAGAAGAAATTGATACCAAGTGGATCTAGTTCTCTCATGAGAACAAGTTCGTGGGAACCGTACCCGCTTTTTATTAACCGGGGAAAGGGATCCAGGATATGGGACATAGACGGAAATCAGTACATTGATTTTCTGATGGCGTTTGGCCCGCTCATCAATGGCCATTCACATCCAAAGATCAACAACGCAGTGAAGAAGCAGATCAGGGATGGCTATCTCTTTGGTGCACCCAATGAGCTTGAATACAAGCTGGCAAAGATGTTCATGAAGTTCGTTCCGAACCAGGACAGGGTGATATTTTCCCTGAGCGGCTCAGACGCGACCTTCAATGCGATCCGCCTTGCCAGGGCTGCCACGGGGAAGGATGTCCTCCTGAAGTTCGAGGGGCACTATCACGGACTTCACGATTACGCCGCAATTTCTGTGGAATCACCGCCAGTAGTTAGTGGACTCAAGAGATTCCCGAGACCACTGGCATACACGGCTGGAATTCCGGCTGAGGTGATGGACACCGTGGTTGTGGCCAACTGGAACGATCCAGAGAGCCTTGAGAGAATCCTCAAGATCAGGGGAAATGAAATAGCAGCAATCATAATGGAACCTATCATGGCAAATTCCAGTGTAGTTCTACCCGACGATGACTATCTGAAGGCAGTTCGGGAACTTGCAGATGAATATAACATAGTGTTCATCATGGATGAGGTGATCACAGGTTTCAGGGTAAGCGAGGGTGGAGCTCAGAAGCTATACAACGTCAAGCCTGATATTTCAACCTGGGCAAAGGCTCTCGGTAATGGTCTTACAATTTCGGCAATTTCTGGAAAAGCCGAGTATCTGGATCTCATAGGCAATGGTGTTGCTTACGGAGGTACATACTTTGCTTCGCCTATTTCCCTTGCCGGTGCTCTTGAGAATCTGAGGATCCTGTCAACCAATGACTTCGAAGCCTACAGGCACCTAAAAAAGATAACAAGAAAGCTAGCGAAGGGAATTGAGGAAGTGGGTGATGAACTGAACGAGGACATGCTTGTGAACTGGGAAACCGGTCTTCTCTCCTTCGCATTCAGTGAACTGAGAAAGGTGAAGAATTACAGAGAATCCATTCAGAGCGACTGGGAGAAATACCAGGCTGTCCAGAAGATCATGCTGAAGAAGGGAATTTACCTGCATCCTGATGCATTTGAAAGAATACCTTTGTCAACAGCCCACAGCGAAGAGGACATCGATGCATTCATAAATGTTCTGAGGGACAGCATCAAGGAATATAAGGAAGCAGAAGAGTAACCATACCGTTCTTTTTTTTCACAAACTTTTTTTAACATTTGCCAGTGGGAATTCCATCTTCGCAAGAGAGGGGATAAAACTGAACCTACCTGTATCACAAACACATGATATTCCTGTTCGCCGGCAGGCAGAAGTGAAAGTGGTCGGATCGCATATTGCTCCATGCGTACCTGCAATCCGTATAGTCGTGCGGCTCAGCTTGGAGGGCAGAGTACCCTTGGGCCGAGGGGGATTCAAGCCCGTGGAGATTCTGCCAGCAACCTTTGAATTGGGAAGCCTCTTTCGAAAGATAGGGGAGGAGGTCACCCAGAATTAACACCATGAGAATTATTCAAGGGACTGATGGTCATATCTATTTTATAAATTTAACAAGTTTCCGGGCAAGATAGTTCCCTTTGGGATGTTTTCAAGACATTATGATAAACTCTTCTAACATAAAGCACGGAGACTTTTTGTAAATTGTTGAAATTTCTGATGGTCATGGTTCTCGGTAGATTCGTCATTGACAATTAAGAACTGCCCACAAAATAGCACAGAGACTTGCGTCAAATACATATTTTTTAGGGCCATGTACTGAACGGATTCCATTTATTAAACGCCTAAAAAAACTTGTGACAAAATCTTAGACTTAGTTAATCCGTGCTGAAAGAAACAATATTTTTCAGATCGCTTATGTCTATTCTCAGGCAAGGGTATTTATCTGTCCTGACAGTTAAAGTTGTTCCGTCAAAATTCAGGAACTCAGCCTGGAATGGATCATCCAGTGACACTGAAGAATCTTTAAAGTTTTCACATCTTTTTGCAAGGGTGGTAAGAATATCGCCATAAAGTGTGCTCAGTGGATATATCGCTATCATCTGGCCAGTAGAAAGATTTTTAGCAATACTTTCCAGCCTGTCGTCCATTCTGTCGTAATCATGAATGTACAGATTAAAAGCTTACTGAACTCAGTGAGTTCATAACGTCATCCACGCGATGTAATTCAGACAAAATTCCACACATCCTGCGTGTACGGCAGAAGATGTCTCACAACTACCCTGTTCTCAGTCTTTCTTGCTACATCAAATATGATCGAATAGTATTCATAGATGCTGGCAGTAGGAAGAAACACGGTGATATGCAACCTTTCACCGGTTGGCTTGATGAAGAATCTGGTTCTCATTATGTGCTGTTGGTTGGCTATGTCCCTGACCATGGTAAGGAATGAGTTCCTCATTTCCATACTGTAGATACCATCTTCAGGTGAAATTGGGGCAAGACCGTCCACATCGCCATGTATGGGATTCTGGGAATAGAGAACTGTGGAGAAGCCTCCGTTGTTTTCCAGCGTATTTGAGGCTTCTGCCATAACTTCACCTGAGAGTATAATCCTGATTGATTTCTCATCTCCGTTCATAGGTAGATCATACGTTACCAGTGAAATCGGATACTCGCTGTTGATCAAATTCATTATGTTTGTTATACCCGGGCTTGGCCCAAGCCAGTCCACCCTTGAATTCATGCCGTCCGCGGTATATTCCGCAAGCAGGGAGGAAACGGCATCGGCCTGGCTGCTGTGAAACCTTGCATATATGTTGATGAAGCCTCCGCTCATGTCTGATCTGTTAACAATGAATGATGGAAGATGTATCAGCTTATTTATGACAGCCAGATC
>JAJZAW010000156.1 GCA_021799185.1 Thermoplasmata archaeon | reverse complement strand
CTACATATGGCCCAAGCCGGTAAAGCCCAATGAATGATGCCAGTGTAAGCTTCTCGGCATTTTTCATAATGAGCACACCGATCTCCATGGATTTGTAATTGCTGCGGTATTTGTGCGCAGGTAATCCTTACTCGCCAATGAGCCTTATCGCTTTGTTATCCGGGCACTCCATGGGAGTTAAACCTTATCCATGCCATCAGGAATTCTCAAAGTTCCCCACGTGGCATTTTTAGATTTCATTCAATGAGATCATTGACCGCTTACAGAAATTCCAAGGGAATCGTCCGGAAGCGCCGTGAATTCAATAGCGCCTTAAATGAGTTCTTCTCTTCCTGTTCCCGCAGGGTTTAGAGTTGGCATTTCCAACACCTCCCTACAGGGCTCAACAAACCTGTCACTATTTCCATTGTGTGGAAAGAACCTAACAGAATATCTGTTCCAGAACCTATGAATGCAATTTAACAATCAGGTCAGGTCTCAATTTCAGCAGAAAATGTTTCAACTATGCAGTGCGGATACGCGGGGTGGCACGTGGAATACAAATAGCGTACCGTCGAAAATCCTGCCAGCATCTTTAGCAACTCCGCTAATCAGCTTCACCGTTATGGCTCTCTGGCTTATAATTTCAATTGAGAAGATTAATAGTATATCCTCTCCCATGAAATTAATCTGCACTGCAGCTTCATCCCGTCATTACATAAAAATTGTGTACAGTGCTAAATCACCGTTAAATATGAATATTCGATCCACAGAACAATGTACGGCAAGCTGCGATCTCTGGCCTTTACTTCTCTTGGTCATTTCTCCAATGATGGCACCACACTGCTTTATCCAACATTGATAACCTATTATGTTGAATTGCCCGGTATAAAAATTCCATATCTGGGAGCAATGGCCATAATTTTTAACATAATTTCAGGGATATTCAGCACGCCGGTAGGAAATTATGCCGATCGCAAGGGAAACCACGGATCGCTCATAGCAGCTGGCATCCTCATTCTTGCACTCTCATCTTTTCTTCTGGCACTTCCATTTGTAATAAAGGGCTACACACTTGCCCTGATACTGTCAGGTGCAACAGTCCTTGGAATAGGGCAAGCTTTCTATCACCCGCTTGGCGCTGCAGTTTTGAGATCAACCTTTGAAGCCAGGTCAGCTCCCAGCGCAATGGGTGTCAACGGATCATTCGGAAGCCTTGGAAGGGCAATCATGCCTCTTGTAATTGTATTCCTCATGACTGCACTTGGCTATTTCCACGGGCTTCTGATTTACACGCTCTACAGTATTGTCAGTGCTGCCGTAATTTACGTGGGCCTCAGAGGACTTGAAGTTAGGCAAAGCAGAAAATCTTCCGGGAGTGATTCCGGGGACAGGACTGAAAAAAAGAGGAACATGAAGGCATTTATGCCATTTCTGTACATGCTGACTGCTGCGGTTTTTGTCCGGTCGCTTTTCCTGACGGGGACCATAACATTCATTCCCACATTATTCGACGAGACATTCAAGAGCAAGACGCTCATGGTTACCATAATAACCCTCGCATATATTTTTCCGGTCCTTGGACAGCCTTATTTCGGGAGGGTCACTGCAACTCACGGGGGTAGATTCACGGTTATTGTTACATTTGTTCTTTCAACCATTTTCTTCGGCCTTTTCCTGATATTTTACCATAACTTCATTCTCACAATAATTTTTTACGGAGGGTATGCATTTGCTGCCTACAGTGGATTCCCGGTTTTCCTCGGGTATGTGGGGCAGGTTGTTCCAAAGGAATTTTCCGGCGCATCAAACGGTCTGGTATGGGGCATAGGGCAGACCGTCGGAGGCGGAATAGGCGCTGCAGTAATAACATTATTCACACTGTTTGTCAATGTTCCAACTGCGATACTTTACATGTTTCCGTTTGCCGTTGGGTCACTGCTTTTCCTGCCCTTCCTTCCCACCAGGGGAAAGGCAGAGAAGCTTGCATCCTCGGCTTAAATCTTTATGCATTCTTCAGTTGACCTGTCATGGATTCCAGAAAACTCGTTGATCACACATGCAGGGAAGTAAATGTACCTGTCAATCCGGGGAGAATAGTGAGTTTCAGCCCTGCCATAACTGAGATACTTTTTGAACTCGGCCTTGGCAGCAATATTGTGGGAATATCCGCATTCTGCCAGCGGCCAAAAGAAGTAGCCGGAATAAGGCGTGTTGGGAGTTATGGTAGCGCCAGGATTGAAGTCCTGGATGATGTGAAACCTGACCTCATACTTGCAATATCCGGCTACCAGAAGGAATTTGCAATGAAGTTGTCAGAGCGGTATCCGGTTTTCATTTTTGAACTCCCATCTTCAGTAGCAGGCATACTGGACCTTGTGTCCAGGGTGGGAATAGTTACCGGGCGCATCGACGAATCCAAATACATGAGCTTTGAACTTATGAAGCACCTGGGTTCTGTAAGAAGGCATCCCGCACTGACCGGATATCTGGAAATAGATCTTGGTGGCCCTGTATCATTTGGTTCCATGAGCTATATAACTGATGCTTTATCGCTAATGGGGGTAAACAGCATCTATAGAAAAACTGATTCTGAATGGGTTCAGCCAAATCTGGACTATGTTAGAGAATCTGACCCAGATGTTATTTTTTATGAACCGAAGATGTATGGAAGATTTGATCAGGAAATGCAAAAAAAGCTCATAAAAGACAGAAAGTGGGAAGGCTTGAGCGCTGTTACCAAAGGCAGATTTTTCGTAACACCTGGAAAGCTGGACTTTTTTGCACATCACGGGCCTGCCTTCATAAGGGAAGTCATCCCATGGACAATGGAAAGACTGGATGATCTGTAAAATCTCCTTTCTTTGATTCCTGAATATCCGAATTTCGAACCTTCAATCTTGCGTATTATTTAAATATCAAAACACAATTAGTCTTCGTCTTCTATACAGACAAAGGAAGTAATAGAATGGAAGGAACTACCAAAATAAAAGACCTTACACCAGAATCAAGGAGAGTAAATGTCCTTGCCAAGGT
>JAJZAW010000026.1 GCA_021799185.1 Thermoplasmata archaeon | reverse complement strand
AGCCCTGTGTGATATTTCCTTCTCAGGATATTGTAAACATAAGCAGATGTGGAGCCCTTCCCATTGGTCCCAGCCACATGTACACTGCTGAATTCATTTTGCGGTTCGCCAAGCAACCTGGCAAATTCACTGGTAACTGACAGGTCAAGTTTAATACCTTCTCTTGTAAGTCCATAGAGGAATGTCAGATTTTCGGAATCCACGCTGGGCAATAGCTGCTTATCTAAAATAGTTATGGCAGGCTGCCGATCTTTACAGGCACGGATATTATAAATATTTCAGAGCATTTAAGAGCCCATGGAAACCAGATTGGTTTATCTGGAAAATCAGTATCAGAAAGAATGCGACAGCACAGCTTCATGGTTCGAATTCACGGACCTTGTCACAGATCAGACAGTTTTCTATCCAACTTCGGATGGCCAACCAAATGATAGGGGAAAGGTTATCATTGACGGCAGAGAATATGTAATAGTTGACACCTGGTCAGACGGCGACAACGTCCACCTGATGTCACATGATACATTTCCAGATGACACAAAAGGAAAAAAGGTACATCAAGTGCTTGACTGGGATGTCAGGTACATGCACATGCGATTCAGAACTGCCCTGAAGGTCATCAGCGGCCTCACATACAGTATTTTCGGTGCAACTACCAGGATAAATCAGACATATGACGATCAGGCCTGGTTTGACCTGGAAAAGGACGATATATCTAACGACGACGTCGTGAGGCTTTTCAAGGAGGTAAATGATGTTCTTTCTGCGGACCGTGAGGTATCTTTCAGGTACATTTCCAGAGAGGACTTCATAAAAGATTCAGATATGATGAAAATCTGCAAGGGGAGGGTCCCTGACCTTCAGAGCATAAGAATCATGGATCTGGAAGGAATCCCGTCTCAGATGGAGTTTGGCACAAATGTAGCCAAAACAGGAGAAGTTGGGAAAGTTGAGTATAAGACCACCCTCATTAAGGGAAAAATAGGTAGAAGAATCAACATAACTCTTTCTATGGACTGATGGTCAAATATGCCGGGAAGGGCAATTGGGCTGGAATCCAGGGTAATCATATATTCGGGATATATGCTCATATTTATCGCTGTATTCTCCTTTTTGTATGCTCTTCCCGGTGTCTTCATAACGAAGCTTCCGCTGTACGGCCAATCAGCATCAAGTTTCTTTATTTTTGACATTACAGCAACAGTGTATCTTGCTGCTGCCGTTTTAATTCCCACCTCCATACTGGTTGTGCTGGCTCTTTATTCTTTATTCGGCCAGAAAAAGTGGAGGGTGAGATCGTTCAATGAAACACGTGATGATGCATTCTACAGGTTTCTTCTGGTTTTTGTTTTTGTTGAAATTATTGTTTCAGAGCTAATAGAATATGCTGACCCTGCATTGTCAGAAATATTTCCATTTAATTCCACAAATCCATCAGTGGTAGACCTGGCTTATTCCTCACAGGTTCTGATGCAGAGTTTGCTATTCCAGCTTCTTCCGTTAGCCCTTTCCATCGCCATCCTCTTGTATGCCAGAGGTAAGCTCAATTTTAGAAATTTTATAACGGGTACGCCAGGGACTGGAGAGACCCTACTGATATCCCTCGTGGTTGCATTGATATTTTCAATTATTTCAGGTGGCCCAGCAATAGCTATTTTTACGGATTTTCTTTCCCTTTTTGTACTGAATGCAGTATTCCTGAAAAGTGGTTTTTTGCGGGCTTTCCTTGCGAATTTTTCCATATCAATGATCAATGTGACTGCTTCAGCACTCACTGCGTCCTATGCTGGTACAATTCTTCTCACAGTTTTGCTTATATACCTTGGCTTCCTGGGTGCCTATGTTCTTATGGGCATGGGGCTCAAATATTCGGCATCTGCCTCAGCCGCCAGTAACCGGAACACTGTGAGGAGCCCGCCAAAACCAAGAACTATCCCGGAAACAGAGCTCTTTATAAGATCTGCGTGCCCTGACTGCGGTAACACAACATTCCATGTGAACCCTGACATGAGCCTTAAATGCACAAAATGTGGAAAAGAGATTCCGCGGGATGCAATGGAAATCCCAAATGTCAGGGTTGAATTGAGGCGATCCTGATAAGGGCAAAGGTACGGTACGAAGGTTCATTATGGCTCCGTTTCAGATGATTTGCTTGCTTCCATATCTTAGCCAGAGACCCTAGTGAAAGCTCCGAGCTTTTTGAGCAACATAAATGAGCCTGCAATGCTGGCCCAAGAATCAATTCTGAATTATAAATTAGGGAAAGAATCTCAAAGGTTGCCTGTAAGCCTGAAATCAGGTGATACTTCCCTTAAAATCAGATATATGCCGTATGCAAGCGGCATTATAAAAAGCGGAATCAGTGTCCATATGCCATAATACTGGAACAGAACATCCTCACCCAAAGATCCAACTATAAAACCAAACCCAAAAGTTGATTCATAGTAGAATACCCCGGTCTTTGTATCTGATGTTTTTGAAATATACGCAAGGATCTTAGACATGCTGATTGAAACTCCCATGCCGGAGATTGCTGATACAGAAACTATGATAGGGAGGGTTACCTTAAATGCAAGAAATAATGCCGGAAACAGCATAAGTGATGAGATGGCCCCGTACTGCCATATTTTGAGATCTGGCACGAAGTTCAATACAACGAAGCCTGCAGCAACAACTGCACCATAAGTTGCCGTCACACCGCCTATTATGTAATAAGGAAATCCGGCAACCTTCAGGAGTGGTTCAACTACAAAATACAGAAAGCCTGAGAATATGCCTGCGTAGAACAGGGGGAAGATGTAACTCAGCCTTGGTGATTCCCTTGACTCAGTTTCCTCCCTATATTTCATCCGCGGTGTGGTGGCCATTGATATGGCAAAGGCCACAGCAGCTATTAGAAACACATATTTGAATCCGTAAATGTCAATTATAACCCCCATTATGGCGGGCGAGGTAGCATTCGGGATTCCCCATGCAATTGAATATTTTTCTGCCTTTCTGGAACCCTGGAGGGAGCCAAGCGAAATCTCGCTGGATATCCACCACGGGGCCTGAAAAAAGCTTGCAATTATAGCAATGGGAAGAAAATACGATCTGTATCCGAAGAAAAGGGCCACAGCCATTGCAAGGAGTATTGCAAGTGGCACGCTGACTCCAGCCCTCATAAGCCTTGAACCTGCCCTTCTGTATATGTAAGCAACAACCGGGAATGGAATGGAGCTGGCCAGTCCTATGATGCCTATGAAGGTATATGAAAAACCCAGGCGTTCGGCTATGAGAGGAAAAGTGAAGCTTAGCCCAAGCCAGCCAGTACCAAAGGCGAAACTGCTTGCAATTAGCCTTGCTGAATCACCAGTAAATACGTTCCGCGGCACAGAGCGGTATGGCAGACCGGGCTATAATGCTGATGCTTACTGTATTCTGTCTATCCTGACTCCATCATCCTCATAAAATGCGATTATGTCGTCCTCTTTCAGGCCAAGCCGTTCCACAATCTTCCGTGGTAATGTTATCCTGAAAGATGAACCTCTTGATGATATGTGTGCCACATCCAGAAGTTTCTTTTTTTCCATTCATGGGTATTCTGGCAGGAGATATAATTATTGTATGGGGTAGATAGCTGCTGTTGAATGCCCCCATAAAGTAGGAGTTAACCTGGCAGCAAAGACACTGTCCAGGAAACGCTGACTTTTTATATCCTGAAAAGCTTCTGGTTAGAACTTCAATGGTAACTAAACCTGCCAGAATGTATAGCAAGATTACTGGGCCAGCCTACACGAGAAGAGAATTTATGGGCGGTGTTCCTTATCCGAAGATCACAAATTTTGTTCAGGGAAATCAGAAAAGGGATTTTGAAATAGAGTTCAGGCTCATTGCGAAGGAATCATGCCAGATAAGGCATATAGCACTGGAAGCTGCAAGGGTGTCCGTTAACAGGAAGATGCTTGAAGGATCTAGTGCAGACAGCTATTTCCTGCAGATAAGGCCGTATCCGCACCAGGTAATCAGGGAACATAAAATGGCTACCGGGGCTGGAGCAGACAGAATATCAAGCGGAATGAGAGCTGCCTTTGGGAGACCAGTGGGAACCGCAGCCCGCGTCCATACTGATGATATCATAATGGTGGGCCGGACATCACCCGATAAGGCCAGAAAAATGAGAGATGCACTTCACAAAGCCTCAATGAAGCTCCCCACCCCTTGCCGTATCGAGATTTCGAAGGGAAAAGATCTCGCCGGCAAACTTGGCCTTTAATTTCTGATGGAAGGGGAAAAACTCAGGGATTTTTTTCATTCCATTTTTCCTGACATAGATTTAGCTGGTTCCCATATTGATACACATGGATGGGACAGCAGGGTCATTTTCCTGCAAAATGGCAGAGTCGTAAAGCTCCCACTTGTGAGTAGCCCACTTAAACTTGCAAGGGAATACTGCATCCTTAAATCAATCAAACCCTTACTTGGCACCCTGATTCCGGATAGAATCTCCTTTGTTCTTAAAGAATACAGGGATGAAACTTATGGTATTCTTTCGTATGATGCAATCCGGGGGATAACAATTGGCGACGTAGGCCCAATTTCCAGAGACATGGAAATTTCAATCCGGGCACAGATGGAGCGAATACTCCCCGCAATCCATCACCATATGCCACCATGCCTGGTGAGATGCGGAATTCCTTCAATTGGAGGCCAGGAATGGCGTGACTTTTATAAAAGATTCCTGCAGAACCTTAAGGTCCAGGTTTTTCCGGTGCTGAACAACGTGTTATCAGATTATCTGGAAACCCAGATAATGACATTTGTGGAAAATGATGAAAATTTTGATTTCGTGCCCAGACTCATTCACGGTGATATCGATCCTAGAAATCTGCTATGGGACCCGCATTTATTTAGAATATCTGGGATCATTGACTGGGGAGACAGCATGATTGGCGACCCTGCCTTTGATTATGCATCAATGCTGTTCAATGAAAGAATAGGAATGCAGCTCATCAGGAGCCAGACAGAGCTTTCAGGCTGCTGCCCGGAAAGGAGAATTGAGTTCTATCACAGAATGGTTCCCGTTTACTGGATAATATACGGTCTACGAAATAAAATGGATAAACTGGTGCGTGAAGGAATAAAAGAACTTGAAATCAGGAAGGGATTCAGAATCCCGCCCTACTGAATGTGGATTCATGAGGGCTTCAGAAAAGAGATTGTGGGGTTTCCCTTGAGCCAATGAAATCCTGAATAAGCTTCGCGGCAAGCATTGAAGTATTGCCATTGTCATAAACTGGGGTCATTTCAACAATGTCAAACCCGATTATTCTCTTGGCAAAATGCGAAATTAATGACCTCACATCTACAGCATTCAGGCCATATGGCTCCGGAGTCCCCACCCCTGGTGCTTCTGAAGGATCTATGCCATCCATATCTATGGAAAAGTATATTCTGGAAGGATTCCTTGATTCTATTTCCTGTATAGCAGCCGAAATGCCCTTCATCCTCACTTCGTTTGCAGTGAAGAACCTGACGTTCTTCCATTCCTCCGATCTGTACTCCTCCTTTGAAACAGACCTTGTCCCTATGGAAAATATCCTTCCGGCTCCAAGGATCTCAAGTGCCCTTCTGGTTACGCATGCATGATTCAACTTATTTCCCATATATTCGTCCCTGAAATCAGAGTGGGCATCTATGATAATCATTATTGTGTCAGCCGGTAAATTTCGTACCGCACCTACGGTCACTGAGTGTTCTCCTCCAAGCATTACGGGCACCTTGCCTGATCGCATAATCGTACCTATGACGCTTTCAACAGTATCAACCATTTCAGAGACGTCTTCGCCTACCTGCAGGTTGCCCATGTCGCAGATAGCGGCGGATGGGAAATCTACTCCATACGAAAACTCAAATGATTCAAGGTTGTCATAGGCAAGCCTGACGGTATCAGGAGCGAGCCGTGAACCTCGCCTGAAGCTTGAGGTACCATCAAATGGCACTCCGAAGACTACATACCGCGCCACGTTATAAGGCGACACAGCATCGGCAATTTTCCTGAACGAAAACAGATGATTCAGTTCTGGAACATTATCTTCCTGATGCCCATTGTCTCCCAATAGGATACCTCCGTTCCTGGTTTTACACGGTCAATTTCCGTGGAGTCAAGCTGAACGACAAATGTTTCAAAGGTCTCTGAATCCATCAGTTGTGCTTCGTTGTTTGCAACCGATAGAACCTGAGCGTTCTTCTTTTCAATTATGGGCACCTTGACCTTGTGCTTTACCGGGTAAACTACACTTCTTTTCTGGCCGTCAAACACACCTATTGCCACTATTCTACCCTTCGCCTCACCGTGTTTCCCAGGTTTTGACATTGTAATATCAACTATCTTGCACGGCACATCGTCTACAAGCATGTATCTTCCAACTTTGAGTTCCCTAACTTCGGCTTCCTGCCAGCTCATGTGATTCTTTTCGTAATGACCTCTCTCTTTATATATTTTCTATTGCAAAATCCGTATAATAAATAAGAAAATTCAGTTGTAATCTGAATACTGCAAATGTTCATGGGAGGGAATCATGAGCGCACCGTCTCTTTTCAGGAATTTTCCATTAACCATAACATCACTGATACATGAAGTGTCTGCGGAATACACAATATTGGAAATGGCATTACTGGGAGTCGTTGGCACCATTCTTGGGTTAGCAGTATCAATGAGAACAATATCCGCAAGCATACCTTGAGTTATTGACCCAATATCATTCCGTTTCAGTGCGGCTGCAGCATTGACTGTAGCCATGTCGAGAAGCATCTGGGCACTGGTAGCGGCAGGGTTCCAGCGATCATTTTTCACCCATATAGAGCCAAATTTCATTGAAGAAATTATATCCTGAGAGTTATTAGAGGCAGTGCTATCCGATCCTATGGATACAGTAACCCCATTATTAATATATTCAGGTATTGGCGCAATGCCTCCCACCCCAAGCTTTGCATTGCTCACCGGATTCCATGATACGCTGCTTGATGCCTGGGAAAGCAACCTGACTTCGTGAAGCGTTGCCCAGACAGAATGAGCTGCAATGAATCTCTGGTTAAGGAAACCAATCTTCGAAAGGTGCTCAATTGGCCTTTCTCCACCGGAGGCTCTCACGTAATTGTATACCTCTTCACGGGTTTCGGCAAGGTGGCCATGAATTATTGTGCCTGCTCTGTCCGCTACGTCACGGGCGGCGAGATACGTTTCATCTCCTGCCACATATATTCCCTGGACGCCAATTGCTGGAGTGACCAGATCACGATCCTTGAACTCGCTTATGAAATGTTCAGCGTTCTTAACTGGATTGCCACGCTGCGTTGTTTTATCTTCATCAAGGGTATTCCATGCAAGAAACCCACGAATGCCGGTTTTTTCCACTGCCCTGGCAATTATATCCTCGGAATAGTAAAGGTCCAGGAATGATGTTATGCCGGAATGTACCATT
Organism: Thermoplasmata archaeon; assembly: GCA_021799185.1. Lineage (GTDB taxonomy): Archaea > Thermoplasmatota > Thermoplasmata > Thermoplasmatales > Thermoplasmataceae > UBA509. The sequence continues at coordinate 9,529 of JAJZAW010000026.1, read as the reverse complement.
TCCCTTATTCCAAGAATAGCAGAGTTGTAAATCCCCTTCTCAGTTCTTTCGGCATCCAATCTGAATGTTTTTTCAAGGAAGCTGGAAAGAGGAACATCATCGATCTGTCCCCTCAGATGTGTCATAGCCACATGGCAATGCGCGTTGATCATACCAGGCATGGCTATCTTACCTGTTGCATCTATGATCTCATCAGCTCCCATCTCATCATGTCCGGCATAAACGATCCTGCTCCCTTCGATCAGTATATTCCCATTGAAGACCGACCTTTTACTGTCCTGTGAAACTATGGTCGCATTGAGAATGAGTTTACTTTTCATGGAGCTGATATTTCAACTGAAGTTATAAAATGACCTCAGCCAGGTAAGCACACCAGGTAACCCTTGCAGGAATTCTTAACTGGCGTATCGTTCGTTCTGGCAATTCCGTGAGCTGTCAGTGCGCAAATGCGCATTTCAATTCTTCAAACCACATGGAAGAAAATAGTATTCCATCTGAAATAAGTTCATGATTTGTGCGGTTCGGCTGACATAATATCTCCAAAGAAACCGGCCACAAGGTTGTCACTCTTGCACAGATGATATTTATCTGACTACCTCTGTACAGAACTGTTCCGTGAAATTGTGGCAGAAGACGCCTACCACTTATCGATCTTCGGAAGTTTTCCAAGCTTTTTCATTTTTCTCTCAGGTGAACTCCTTACGACGTAGATGGCAGTAATGAAAACCGCAAGTGCGACTGCAAGTATCTGGAAGCCCATTGATGATACCATCTGATCCACCGCAAAGACAACGAACGCTATGATCCCGCCAAGGATAACCGCAACGCCAATTCCGCCAAGTGCTTCAGACCTGAACTGCTTTTCCTGCACCATGACAAAATATGATATTATTGCGACCAGTGATATGATCAGGGCAACCATCATGACCGGATTTATGGGGAATGAGAATTCCTGCAGTGGAGGTGGAAAACTCTGGCCATCTATGTTTGTGGATCCTGTAAAAACAAGAGCAATCCAAGATACGAGCTGCATCTCATACGCCTGCATGTAGGCTGCAGCGTATGAATATGAATACTTTGCCATAAGGAACAGCACGAAAACCTGGTCCATAAGAGGAATCATTGAAAGGACCAGATATGATATGGAACGCTGTACAGTGCCGGACTTTATGCCGCCAATTGTTGCAGTCACCGCAATCACCATGCTGAAGGTTATGAATGTACGAAGTGTGAAGGGTATTACAAGATGGGACCACAGTCTGCTTGACTCCACATATGAACTGAATCCGGAGAAGGAGTTGGGGCTTCCAATATTCCCAGTCTCCACTGCTAGAGAAAGGAGTATAAGCATCAGAATGATGAGTATAACCAGGGGATTCACATATGCCCTGAATCTGGATGGCACAAACACCGAAATAACAGGCACGAGAGATAGTACTACAAATGGGGCAAGATAAACATCTCCAAGGAGATGTGGTATAACGTATATTATCAGCACAATTGCCGGTAGCATTATGCAAGTGTTCACAAACGTCCTTAAGGTCAAATCCCTCATTCTTATCCTCCCAGGTTCAGTGTGCGGGCATAACCATACTCGGCCATAAGTCTGAGCAGCAGGTCTTTCTCTCTGGCTGTTTCTGTCTTTATGCCTATTCCATTGAAGAAGTGGGAAACAGCAAGTATGTACCGCCTCTGTTTGTTGGCGGTGCTTGCCATAAGTTTGCGGAAGACTTCGTCGTCACGCTTCTCGACAAAATCATACCCATCGACAAGAAACAGGTAGGTTGGCCTCCCTGTATGGTAATCTCTGGGCGAATGTGGGTGAAACCTTTCCGGAAACGACATGGCGGTGATGATGAATACTACAGCATTTTTCTTTATTCTCTTCCTTATTTTTTCCATGGCAGCTTCAATGGAGAAATCCCCTGACGGGCGGATCTCGGCAACAAGCTTTTCAAGTTTCTTTATGGGTTCCTCAGACTTCTGTGCAGGAATAAAATGATCAATGCTTGAGGATATTATCTGGAAGCCAACGCCGTCTCGGTTCTTTATGATTGAATATGAAGCATTAAGAACATTTGTGACCACAGTGTCATACATCCTCCTGGCGGATGTCCCCTGGTTCATGCCACTGCTGTAATCCATGACAAAGTAAACATCTATCTGCCGCTCCTCCTCCATCTGCTTTATGAAGAGGTCTTCATAATCGCCGCCGTTGTACCTGCTCCAAACAATATAGCGGAAATCATCGGATTCAACATACTGCCTCACTCCATAGAAATCATAACCCTGCCCTGATTTCCTGGAATAGTGCATTCCGGCCGTGAAAAGAAAGTTGCTGAGTCTTTCACTGCGTTGTGTATAGATATCCGACAGGGCTGGGCCTATCTTCACTTCGTCCATCCTTTCAAAGATTGATCGGGTAATGCATATTTTCATGGGGTCCTGCACATATGTTATAAGAGGTCCAATTCTGTATTTTCCAATTGCGATGGATTCTATTGAGTACACCCTTTCTACGCTTTGCCCGGGGGAAAGTGCGATCTCTCCTTCAAAATCCCCATCTGTTCTGAAAACATCCGAAAGCGTGTCATAATAGTGGAATGTTATGGTTCTGGAAGTTGGATTATGGAACCTTACCCTTATTTCCTTGGCCTGATGCTTCCTGCCATGATCATCATTGAGGTATCTCTCTATCCTTATCCTGAACAGATCTGTCGCCGTTCCCTTATTGAAAAGTATTATGTCCGCAGCTATGACAAAGAACAGTACCAGTGAAAATATTATGAAATATCTGTATCCAAAGAACAGCGCTTCCAGAACAGCGCTTGTAACCGCCGAGATCAGGGCATAGCCGGACTTCTTGATCATTTCGGTGTCGCTACCTGCGATATGACCCTGTCTATTACCCGGTTTACTGTGCTCATGGCATCTCCACCGTTTTCCAGCAGTGCCTCAGGGCGCAATATTATCCTGTGGTTCAGAAGTTCGTGCGCCAGAAATCTTACGTCTTCTGGAATCACATATTCGCGTCCATTGAGCATGGCGTTTGCCTTTGCTGCCATGAGATATTTCGCCGTTGTCCTGGGGCTGGCCCCAACAAGTATCAGATCGTTCGTTCTTGTTGTACGGATTATATCAACAATATATGCTATTATCTCATCGCTTGCATAGATATTTGAAACCTCTTTCCTGAGAGACAGGATCCTGTTCGAATCAATATCGTTCTGCAATTCCTCCTCTGGCAGGGAGAGAGATTTCAGTATGCCCAGCTCCTCCTCCCTGGATGGATAAGTGAGGATATATCTGAAAAGAAATCTGTCCATAAGGGCCTCAGCAAGTGGGAATGTCCCCTCCTGCTCAATGGGATTCTGAGTTGCAATGACAAGAAACGGCTCTGGAAGGTTGTAGTCCTCTCCTCCTACCGAGACTTTCTTTTCTTCCATGCCCTCAAGAAGGGCTGATTGCACCTTGGCAGGTGTCCTGTTAATTTCATCGGCAAGAAGGACATTTGCAAATATTGGTCCCCTCCTGAACTCGATCTTCTTGGCCTCAAGATTGAAGACCATGGTTCCCGTAACATCCGAAGGGAGCATATCAGGCGTGAACTGAATTCTCTTGAAGTCCATGCAGAGGTTTCGTGAAAACTCGCTTGCAAGCATTGTTTTTGCGAGCCCGGGGACGCCTTCAAGGAGAACATGATTGTTGCTCAACAGTGCAATAAACATGAATCTGACTATTTTCTCAGATCCTATTACCCGTTTACCGATAGCAGTTTCTATTCTCCTTACTGTATTTCTCAATTCCCCTACATCTACGAATTCATTTTCAGTCATAATATATCCTCATTCTCCTGCTCGAACTCAACTATCTGGTTCTTGGCTTTCCTGAGCCTGTTGTACAGGTTAAGTATCTCGTTGAATGTTTCCCTCCTACCGTCTGTACCCCGCTGTTTCTTCTTTTTCCTGGTGGAGTGTGACATTGCCTCGAATTTGTTGAAGCGTTTCATCAGGACCCTGAAATATTCATCATATTCCCTGAGGTATTGAAATTCCTTTTCCATGGGATCCAGAAAATGGTGATAGTCATCAGCCTTCACTTTTTCTGATTCCATAGCGAAGAAATCGCGAGGTATGATGAATTTCTCCTTTTTCTGTTCAAGAGTCGGCGGGCCGTCAATCTTAGAACTTCGTCTTTTCGCCTTCACCACTGCGGAAGTGAGAAAGATAAGAATAACAGGTATTATAAATGTAAAAAGAAAAAACGGGTTATGCTCAACACTGTTTATGAAACTTGTAAACAGCTGCGGTCCGATTGCGCTCAACCCTGAAGATGCCTGACCTATCCCCGTCATATATCTATACCCTTGTGCCACTCTCTGAAAAATACAGTTTCATAATGTCCATGTAATTGTATATCTCCGAAAAACGGTTTATGAGATCATCGCCATCAAAACTGACTTCTTCCGCAAAACGCGCCGGCTCATAGAAATTCAGATAAAATGTCAGCAGTTTTCTCAGCGCTTGGGCACGATTTTTTGAATCTTCTTCTGTGGCAACTACATCATCAAATGCCTCCAGAATAGTAAAACTGTCAACATATCCGTTCTCCTGGACATTTATCTTCATAGATTTTAGTTCGTCTATGAAAAAATGTCTGTTGCCGTCAGAATCAGACATCCTGGCTCCGAAATATCTCGTATAATCCTTTTTGGCCGCCTGGAAAGCCACTTTCGCCGCACCTACGATATCGTTCTCTCCGATGAGTCTTTTTGCCTCCAGAGCAGGAGGGATGTCGCCAACGGTCTTGACTTCTACCACTGTTTCCACATTTTCTATGGTGGGGCCCTTAAAGTGTGCTTTCTGTTTTCGGAGCTTCTTTCCGTTATCCCCGGATAGTTTTCTTGCTTCCGCCTGGCCCTTAACTACCTTTTTAGGTTCCTTTGAAAATAAAGACATGTCATCATTCTCCCTTAAGCTCAGTAGAGTAGTATCCAACAGAGATGTTGGCGTATTCCGGTATACTCTTCATATCATTATATGTGTAGTTCAGAAAATCAATATATAATGAACTGTCCCCTGTTCTGGAAATTGCGAAATAATTCGGAATGCTTATTACTTTACCGGACACGCTCAGACCTGCTATCTGAGAGCCGTCTATAGACACGTTCACACTTGATGTGGTATTTGCAATTTCGGTTATGTTTGTCACAAGTATTTCTGATGCCTGATTCCATGAATAATTCGCATAGAAGCTGTAAGCTTTGCTTTCGTATGTCCATTCTGATGTGGTGAGATTCAGAGAGCCGCTTTTTACGCTGAAGGACTCCTTCCACATGAAGACCGTGCTGTTAAGTGCGAAGGAAGACTGGTTTACCAGATAGCCAGCAAGGTTTGCGTCGAAAATAAAGTTGCCAGAGTATAGAGGTATGATCACCTGCCCAGACCCCGCAGATTCGGATGTAGAATTTACCTGTGAGCTCAGGTTTGAAATTACATATTTCCATTGGACTGGCGATGCCCAGATCACTTCCAGGACATATGGCTTTAGCCTGGTGCTATTTGATAATCCGGATTTAAGGGTGATATTCCAGTATTCTGGGACATATGACCTGTCAAGGTACGAGACATTATACTTTCCTGCAGGTAGATAGAATGATGCAACGCTGTAGTTCTGACCTGTGGAGTTTGAGCTGTATGGGGACCTGGGATATATGGGAAGGGCGTAGTCTCCAACTGTAAGATATGATAGGGGTACGCTGTCGCCATTATAACTCAGAGGATTTGTAAGATTAAATTGCATCTCAATAAGAGTCAGGTTAGTCATGTTGAATGTGGCGGACAACTGGGATGTGTTTATCAATCTGGATTCTCCTCTGAACTGGATCATTTCCGGCACGAATACATATTTCCCAGAGAATAAAAGATGGACTGTTATGTTTCCGTTCAAATCAGTTGTTCCTTTCGTAACGAAGTAAGCTCCGTTTGTTTCTGCAAACACTTCAACGGGAACGTTTGAAAGTATCTTCCCGGTGCTGTTTACAATATGTATGGTAAAATTAACTGGACTATCAGAATAGCTTGACGCCTGCAAAGGTGAACTTGAGTTAATTGCCGAAGTCACATTCGCCGAGCTTATGCCAGGCAGCCCTGTTCCTGAAGGAGTTGACCAGTATTCAAATCCTGGCCCTATGTCAGCAGGTGTGAGATTAACGCGCGGTATTGTGGTATTCCCTGTCAGGTTGATTTCCACAGTCCTGTTCATGTAGCCCGGTCTGGAAAAGTGAAGATAATAGGTACCGCCCAGTAGCTTGCCGGAAAAATTTCCCGTTGAGTTGCTTGAAAAGTTAATCACCGGCAAGGACCCTGGAGAAACCCCAATTCCAATGCTTACCCCCGGTATACCGTTTCCGGATAGCAGATTCCCCACTGTACCGTTAATGCTGAACAGTCCGGATGAGGAGTTTACCTGGAATGAACCCCCCTGTTTCTGCGATGAGCTCAAATTGAATTGTGGAAACCTTGAAGACGTTATCACCAGATGATAATTTCCGGTGTAGCTGAAGTTCACTGAGAAGAAACCCTCTGCATTTGTGGTGAAATCATAATATGAATATGTGCCGTTGACTGAAGTCAGGGCAGTAAAATTGAGATCAGCAAGTTTCTGCCCTGTCTGATTTGATTGCAGGTAACCGTCCATAACCTGTGCTGGCGGTGGATATTTCAGACCCATGGTATAATTTACCTGCGACAGGTTATTACCCATTTGAACCGGAGGGGCACGGATGTTCGAGCTTAAATATGCGTTCTTGGCATAAAACGGGTTTTTTGATTCCATCGTTTGATTATGCGATGTATTTCCCGTGGCTTTTACACCCGCGTCCGATGTCACGTACTGGTATCCTGAAAATTGGAGAGTGTTGTAGCCATATGTTGCAGGTACCGAATAATACCCATTCTTTCCAGTCTGCACAGATGTATTCAGAGTAATTGAATTGACTGTTGCATTGGAAATACCATAGCCAAGGTCATTTCTAACATAACCTGAGATTCTATATATTGCCGTTGTGATGGGATGCAGAAATATTGACTCATTGTTAATGGGTGAACCGCTAATGGTCAAGGATTCCGGTATGGTAACATTTGAGAAACCTGATTTTATGGCACTGATGGCGTAGGTTCCGTTCACAAGAAACTGACTGAATGATCCGGAAGAAGCAGATGAAAATGAATACTGGCCATAATATCCGGTCAATTTGATGCCCACATCACCAACTGTACCATTGGTGGAAATAGTATAACCAGAAAACTCGTATTTTGGAGACTGTAGCAGTGTGACATTAAACCAGTACACACCAGACGACGGCACGAACACATCCTCGTACGCTGTTCTGAACTGGAATGCCTTGAACGCAAATATTCCACTGCCAGATTTCATTACCTGTATGCTGTAAAACCCGCTCGAATTAGTTCTTGTTGAAACTATGACGTCCATCACTGCCACATAAAATTTCTGATTTGAAATGGGGGCTCTCACACCTGCAGAGTTACTCCCATATGCGTAACCGACCATGTCAACGCTAGCATTTCCTGTCGGACTGAAGCTAGTAACATTCTGTCCAAGTTTCGGGGAATTATACGTCTGGTTGCCGAAAATAATTTCAGGTGGTGGCTTTACATTTTTGGGTGGATGTATTATCAGCGTAGCTGGCTGAGATGGATAATCAACGTTGAAGAACACGAATACACTGGATATTAGGAGTATCCCTACCAGCAATAGAGCAACTGATTTTGCCTGCAATAATGAATCAGATATACGATATATTTTAATGTTTGCTATGATGTATGTAACAATTTCATTATCTAATAGAGCTCATTTTGAAAATAAGTATATATTTATAAATTCGCAGGATCAGTTTCTAACTTTTACCGCAACTCCTTTTTTGAGCGATACCATTGCGATGCCTGGCATTTTTGCTACTCCAACACCCATTACCTTACCTGAGTGAGCAAGTACAACCTCGTCCTCCTGTCTTACATCGTCTGTGACAGATACGATACCCACGGCATACACGCTGGCAGTGGGCTTGAAATCATCAATCTCCACCACAAACTTATTGTTGTCCAGGAAAATTGAACCGGAGGCTTTGTTTATGGTAAATTTGCCCATGGCCGGGTTATAAACAAGAAATGGCTTGCCATCCATGGTGAGCATTTCACTGTTGTAATTTCTCACAATCCTGCATTTTTCTACATATTCCCGTATCCAGTCTCCAAACTGATAGCTGGCCATCTGCACATACGGCTCTATCTTAAGCGATTTTTGTGTAACAACCCCCTTATCTTTCATATAAGCGGCTATTTCATCCCTCAATCTTGCAATAGACGTGTCTCTATCTTCTGTCCACTGAATATGTACTGCGTCGCGTGGAAGCACATCACGGATAAAGTCAAGATCTTCTCCCACGAAGGTAAATAACTTACTGTATCTGTTCCTTGAAAGATAATCTGAAAGAATGCCCCTAATCATAACACGCTCGTCTTCATACCAGTCGCCTATGACCGGTATATCGTAAAAACGTGCCGGGTAAGTCGTTTCAAGCTCCCTGGGAACCAGACCAACGGGTGATGTCACGATCAGCTCGTGAATTGAATTTCTGTAAGGGGCCAGGGCTTCAATGATTCTTTTGTGGGATTTCGATTCTGAATACGGTTTGCGTGCAGAGCAGGGAATAAGCAATGCAATATCCCTTCCAGATGGCTTTGTATACGCATCAGAAATATACTGCCTGTATCTGGAGATATCAGGCCTCCTCAGTGATTCCAGTGAATTGGCTTTTATGTAAGGCGTTCTCCGTGGGAACACCTCCTCACTTTCCTTCCTGTATGCGGAATCCAATAATCTTATGATCTCCGATGCCTTGGATGAGAACTGGAATTTTTCCACTGCCTCTCTTATAGTACCATTCCTGATTGACAGCGATAGGAGTGAGACAATATCCTGTGCAAACCGCAGATTTTCAGGATATGGATTTTTGCTGGCTTCTACATAACCGAGTTCGGTAAACCTTATACCTGCCAGACTTTCCATTCTCATTGTGGAGTCATCAAAAAGGGACACACCTGAATAAACCAATGCTGGGAGAAGATAGGGATCGGATATTCCCTGGACATAAATGAGTTTTGAAAGCCCGTATTTTTTCCTTATGGCATGTATCACTTCCAGCAATTTTCTTGGCCTCTGGATAAGCCGTAGGCCATCCGGCAGCATTACAATGTTTTCACTGGTTGGGTATTCTTTCAGGCTATGTCCGTACGGGTACATGATTTCAAGTGGCATCATATCTCCACTTGTGAAGAAAAGCCCATCCTCTGTACGCTTTACCTCGCCACCAGGTCCAGTTGTTAAAATATGGGGATATTGAATATTGCCATCCATGGTTCCGGTCCTGGCTATCCCGAAGAAAGCTTCGTCTATGAACATTTATCCCTTATTTCAAAGCTCCTTTATTCAATTTCCCCTCGTTCTA
>JAJZAW010000155.1 GCA_021799185.1 Thermoplasmata archaeon | reverse complement strand
ACGGAAATCTGGTTTCATCGGCATTGATGCCTCTAACCCTTCCCTCTTAATTTCACTTAAGAGGTGCATTTGAAGTGCGTAGACTTGGAATAGTAAGCCCCGATATAAGCATTTTGGTGAATGCCCCTGGTCCAGCTCCCTGTATATATATGGGAGTTTAAAATAAGGCTATAAATATGGAAATTCTCCGGATAAGGTCATTTTTGTCCTCCTTCTGATTCGGGCATCCAAGAATCGGATCGTAAAAATTCTATTTCATGGTGTACATGACCAACAGGTGGGATAAAGGATATCAAACCGCATTAACTTTGCAAAGGACATGCGTATCCTGGGGATCGATGATGGCCCCTTTTCCAGGGGAACTGACAGGTTTTGCCCCATCGTAGGTGTGCTGATGCGCCTTGACGGAAAGCTCGAACAAATGACTGCTGACTCATTAACGGTGGATGGGGACGATGTGTCTGAAAAGGTTTCGGGCTTTATTGAGAGGTTAAGGATTCACCCCTCGGTTGTAATGGCCGAGGGAATTACATTTGCTGGATTCAATATCCTTGACCCGAACAGGTTTTACGAAATGACGGGCATCCCATTTATTTCAGTGAGGAAGGGCAGGCCAGATCTTACAGCAATGATAATGGCAATTCGAAAGCATGATAAAGAAGCTCTGAAAAAGGAAAGTATTCTGAAGAGAATCAGCCCAGCTTATACAGTGCTTGGTGGATCCGAAGTAGTGGTGAATTATGCTGGAATAAGCCCAGCAGATGCTGAACAACTGATATTGATGGCTTCAGATGATGGAATCCTGCCTGAACCTGTAAGAATAGCGCACATTGTCGCTTCAGCGGTCCACGAATATGCCAGCAGAGTTGGTTCACGCAATTAAGATCATTTATAACGTTCACTATTATGAATGAAAACAGTTTTATCGGTTATGAGATAAGGAACAGATCGAAGTGTCCCAGAAGGATAAGGGTGCTGTGGAGGCATTGATTGAGGTAACCAGAACCGACTGCCTCATAACTAACTACGTTAACACCATTGGGGCAAAGGCCTCGGTGGAAAGGCTCAGAATAGGTGAAGATCTTACTCTGCACCATATTACTGTTGATTCAGATGTTGACATGATAGGATCAGATCTGAGAAAACTTTCCACAAACGTAATACGCGTTGGCAAGAACGGTTACTGGGCAGAGTCCAGAAGCTGCTCGAGCTGCAGGTTTTTTGCATCCTCGCAACTTGTGGTCATAAGCACAAAGGCCCTCAAGGGCAATAAGATTCTCTACCGTGTTCTCCTTCAGAACCCGGTGAAGCTCAAACTCCTTGAAAAAGATCTGCAGGAAGCGGGCCTGAATCCACTTATTCTTGAAACACACCTGGAGAGCTCAGAAATCCTGACGGATAGAGAAAAAGAGATCATAAGGGAAGCGTATGAAAAGGGTTATTTCGATCCTGATAGGAAAATGTCCCTCACCGAAATCGCCAAACAGATTAATGTATCACCTGCATCCCTGTCGGATGTACTAAGAAGAGGAGTAAAGAAAATTATAAAATATTACCTGGAAAACAAGCTGTGAAAATTTTACTCGCGGAACATTTCAAAGGCCAGTTCATCAACTGCCTTTTCCTTCAGGTCCGGGAGTTTCTTCATTATATCATCAAGTTTTTCCTCATCCACTGGAATGTACTTCATTTTCCCCAGGGACATGTGATATGATCCGGGACAGAGAACGCCTTCTTTTACAACAATTGCGTCGGGTTTCAGTGAAAGTATTCCCTGCATGCACCTTTCTTTCCCCCCGTAAGGAGAGCCAAATCCCGGGTTCTCATATTCCTTAATCTGCTTGCTCTCGTCGTCTATAAGCATTATGGAGTTTCCATACTCCAGGGGTGTAACATAGTTCTCTTCGTCCACTACAGCAACTATTTTCATAATATCTCGTATTCAAACCAATAATTTAACTTAACTGTATCAGTTTAAGACAAAAAACTTTAAATAAAATTGTTTTAGTAGTAACCGGAATAATTCAATTCAAGGGAAGGTATTTCAATTCCCGAACCGTTTTCCACATGTCCGATCTCCTTGAAATGCACCCTGTTCCTCAGTGTGCTTATGAAGTCAATCTTGCTTTCAGGATCAATAACTATTACAAATCCCATGCCCATATTGAATATTTCATACATCTGTTCATTAGAAAGTTGACCCATTTCCATCAACTGTTTGAATACATTCTGTGGCTCTATGGGATCAGAAATGACATATTTCATGTCTTTCATTCTTGTTAGATTCTTTATTCCACCCCCGGTTATATTTGCCATACCCTTGATGTTGACTATATTCATAATATCCAGAATTTCCCTCACGTATATTCTTGTGGGTTCCAGTAACACATCAACTGTCTTCTTTGTGTCACCTGGAAACTTATCCATCAACCCAAGCTCGTTATCTCTGATGATTTTTCTGACTGTTGTGTAACCATTGGAATGCAGCCCGCTACTCTGGAGAGCGAATATAAGATCGCCGTCATGTATTTTCTCCCCGTTTATTATCTGGGCTTTCTGGGCTATTCCAAGCGATGTCCCGGAAATGTCTATGTGGTTTATGAGGTCGGGTACTATGGCAGTCTCTCCTCCAACAATTGTAATATTTGACATCTGCGCTCCGACGTTGAAGCCTGTCCCAAGATTCTTGGCAATTTCTGCATCCGGTTCGCGAAGAGATATGTAATCAACCATTGCAATTGGTTCAGCGCCAGCCGTTATGGCATCGTTTACATTCATAGCAATGCAATCTATTCCTATGGTGTCGTATTTCTGCGCCTCTTCAGCTATGATCGTCTTGGTCCCTACACCGTCATTGTTCAGTGAAACAGCAAAATTCCCCAAATCTATCAGTGAAGTGAATCCTCCAAACGTTCCAATAGTCTTGAAATCCTCGCGTTTGTATTTAAGCTGCCTTATGAATGAGCTTACAAAATCCCCTACAGCTTTCCGGTTAATTATCTGAGGCTCGCTTTTAGGCATACATGGG
>JAJZAW010000154.1 GCA_021799185.1 Thermoplasmata archaeon | reverse complement strand
AAACGTGAGCACTGCAGCTTCTGTGGTTGTTTCTTCCATGGGGTACACCGTTGTGAAGCATGGCAACTTTGGTTCTTCAAACCATAAGGGAAGCGCCGATTTCATGAAGCACATTGGCTATAATTTCAATTTCAATGGGGATGGGCTGAGAGAAAGGATCAGTGCACTGAACTTCGCATTTCTGCTTGCCCCGCTTCACAATGACAGTTTTGCAAAATTCGCAGTTCCCAGGAAGATTGTGGCCCATAAGACGGTCTTCAACTATCTCGGCCCCATAACCAATCCTGCAGATCCTGCAACAGTAGTTCTTGGGGCTGCAGACGCCAACATCCAGAAAATATATGCAGAATTCATGCGGGCAGAAGGTAAAACAGGATATTCACTGCACGCTGAAGACGGCATGGATGAGGTTTCACCCTTTTCTGGAACTGTGCTCCTGCACGTTCATGCCCACGGAATCAGAAAGATCAAGCTAGAACCTGATAAAATGCTGAGTATCAGTCCCGATGAAAAACACATTGAATCACCTGACCCGGTGAAATCCTTCAGCCTGACCCTTCAAGGGCTTTCCGGAAAATCAAGGACCACCGCGGAATTCATAGCCCTGAATGCAGCACCGGCCCTGGCTGCAGCCAGCGGCGAATACCGCATTGACGAGGCCTATGGCAGAGCGCTTGACTGCATTCTTTCGGGAGCTGCCTATGCTCACCTCAGGAGGATTGTTGAATTTGCATGACAATGTTCCCTTCGTGAAAATATGCGGAATAACCAACGTTGAAGACGGCATTGATGCTCTCAAAATGGGGGCAACAATCCTGGGCGTGGTGCTTTCGGACCTCTCTCCAAGGAAGGGGACAATGGATCTGGTACGGAAGTTGAAACAAGCAGACGCCGTGGTTGCCACGGTGCATACTGACATGGATAGCGTTCTGATGAATTATGGTGAACAGGACTACATTCAGCTTCACTTTGATCACACATGCGAAGATATCTCACGTGTCAGAGAGCAGACAGGAAAAAAGGTGATATCTGTCATAAGAACCAGAGATGTGCCTTCTGCAGTAAAAACTGGCAGAGATCGTATCAGTTGCGGTGCCGATCTTGTCCTCATCGATACAGGTGTCCCGGTTGTGGATATTATAAAGGGAAAAAATTTGCTAGAATTCCATGAAAGGATGGGACTGGCCGGGAAAATATCCCCCGAGAATGCCAGCGCCGTAATGAAAGTGCATCCCGGATTCCTGGATGTGAGCAGTTCAATCGAATCCTATCCGGGAAAGAAGAATACTGAGCTTATGGGCAAATTAATGGAGGTGGTGAACCGTGAAAGACAGCGCATACACACGGATTCCTGATCTGATCGCAAGAAATGCAGATTTTGCATATATGTGCAGATTCAATGATAAAAGCCGGTTAACAGGGGAAGAGCTGCTGTTGATAACTACATCTGCACCCGTATCAGGAAGAGGGAGGCCTGGAAGCGCGTTCATGAAGATGCTGGAAGGACAGCATCACAACTGCAGTACCAATGGTTCCCGCATGGCTCCCGTCATATTTTCTTACGACATGGTGGAGGAAGTCTTCGGAATCAGGCTGAGGAACTCTTCCAAATGGCCACATTTCTCGTATATCATTCCTGATTCGGCCCATACTGGCAATTTCAATAGGCCTTCCGGCGTTCCGGTAATTGGAAGTGCCAGACCCCAGATTGATGACAGGGAGAAGCGAACCCTCAGAGAAAGCATTGGGGATGTTCGAAACAGGATAAGGGAGGGAGAGCTTCTTCAGGCTGTCATTTCCCAACAGTTCCGCATCCCTGATTCAGTGGACAGCTTCGCGCTTCTGAAGCATCTTCTGGTCAATGACAGATCCCGCTACGTGTATTACTATAAATTCGGCGATATGGAGGTTGTGGGAAGCTCCCCTGAGAATGTTTATCGGCAGGAAGGGGCGCATGCGCTCATAAACCCCATAGCCGGAACCAGGCAGAGGACTCAGGAAGACACAAATTCAAGTGGAAATATAATGGAGTTGCTGGCTGACACAAAGGAGCTCTGCGAACACAGGATGCTTGTTGACCTCGCAAGGAACGATCTCTCCAGAATCAGCGATCCTGGAACCGTAAAGGTTACGGGTGACATGGTTCCTGAGGAATTCTCTTCTGTCATACATCTTGTGAGCACAGTGGAATCAAGACTCAGAAATGCAGTTTCCCCCCTTGATGTACTTCTGAGCGTATTTCCTGCAGGAACCGTGAGTGGAGCACCAAAAAGGAGAGCTGTAGAGATCATAGACAGCCACGAGGAGGTCCCCCGGGGAGGCTATGCAGGATCGGTCGGCCTTATGGGATTAGATGGCGCCGATATGGCACTGGGCATCCGGACGATGTTCAGGACACATGACATGACCTACACACAGGCAGGAGCAGGCATCGTCAAGGATTCAGTACCTGAGAGGGAAGTGGAGGAGATCATTGCGAAGGTAGGGACAGTACTTTCAGGAGTGAAATCATGAGGGTGATGGTTATAGACAACCATGATTCTTTTGTCTACAACATTGTTGATATGATCAGGAGAACAGGCGCAGAAGTTGAACTGTTTGAAAATGACCATCTTCCTGACCCTGAATACGCTGCTAAATTCAAGTTCCTGGTGATCTCTCCCGGTCCGGGCAACCCGCTCAATCCCGGCGATCGCGGAAATACCCTTGATTTCATATCCAGAACAGATTTCAAAAAGATTCTCGGTATATGCTTTGGACACCAGTTGCTTGGATTTCACCTGGGGTCAGGAATTTACAGGACTGACAGACTTTACCATGGCGAGGTGGACACCATTTCCAACCTGGGAGGTGGAATCCTGAAGGCAATAAATGGAAACTTTCATGCGGTGAGATATCATTCGCTGGCCATAACCCCATCAAGTGCAATAACTGTTGATGCTGTGTCCGGCACAGATGGCACAATAATGGCATTCCATTCAAAGGATGAGAGAATTTATGGAATACAGTTCCACCCCGAAAGCTATTATT
>JAJZAW010000153.1 GCA_021799185.1 Thermoplasmata archaeon | reverse complement strand
GGTAATACTTGCAGGCAGGGAGGCTGCCAAATACGTTGCTATGAAGAAGAATGGAATGCAGTACCCTTTGCCCATATTCATTCCTAACCCTCTCGGCATCGGCTCAATGGGCATGATCAACTCACCTAACAGGCCATATGTAAGCAAGCGCGCAAGGATCGAGTCTGGAGGATATTCCATAATCGCAGGGTTTTTCATATCCCTGATTTTTCTCATAATAGGCTCGCTGACCACATACAATTTCCCCCCATCCGCACCCATTGTCAATTCACAGGTCCAGACAGTGGGTTCTCCGCTAGTCCTGCAGTTCATTGCCAACCCGCTTATTCCTTCTAATGGTATTCTGGATCCACTTGCACTGGCAGGGTGGGCCGGAATTGTCATCACTGCTTTCAACGCGCTTCCCCTGGGATTCCTGGACGGTGGCCTTATCTCATCAGCCTTGTTCGGGAGGAGGTCTATTTACCTGTCGTATCTCTCCCTTGTTGTCATAATAGCATTAAGTGTGATTTACACTCCCTGGATAATACTGGCGGTGTTCGCGCTTCTTGTTGGTCTCAAGGGTCCACAACCTTTGAACAATATAACTGGAATACGCATGAACACAAAAGCAATAGCAATGGTGGCATTTGCCATCATCATCCTTGGTCTTGCCCCGTTTCCATTGCATACAAGCACGAACAGCTTCAACGTTGGCGTATCACAGCAATACTTCCTATTATACAACGGCGGCCAGAACAGTGTCAGTTTCAATATTTCAGTGAATAACACCGGGCAATCTACGATAGTTCCAGCATTTGAAATTTCCCCCACAGTTGGCTACAATATGTCAGGTGAAAGCAGATCTATTGCTCCAGGGGGGCAGGTTAACTATTCTCTGAAAATAGATCCCCCATACAATATGCCGCTTGGTTTCCGCAGTTACCAATTGACGGTATATTCTGGAAACTACTTCAGCACAGTGGATTTGTCAATATTCAAGGTTAACACAAGCAGCCTGATGGAATTCAACAACTATAACCCATTTACAATGAAACCAGACCAGAACGGCTCCATCTCTTTAGCACTCACCTCCAATGAACCAGAGGATATACACATTGTATCAATTGGCGGACCCAACATTTCTTTCTCATATTATCTGGAAAATAAGCTTTCAAAAATAACCTACAACTCTAATCTTGCATATCTTCTGCTTTCTCCAACTCCATCAAGCACTTTCACCATTGTACCTGGAAACGCCACAATAATAAACCTATCCCTGAATTCATCGCCGCAATACTGGTATATTGTGGCATTCAATCAGAATTATACTGCAGCAATTGCACAGTATGAAACATGAGGAGATCATATGCTGAAAGTTGCATTTTTGGTGAATCCTATTGCGGGATGTGGGCAGTTTTTTAATCTTAAAGGTTCAGACACCCTTCACCTCAAGGACTGCCCGAGATCGATATCATTGGAAAAAGCAGCAGAGTTCCTGGAGGAGGTGAAGGACATTGAAGCAGAATTCATGACGGCATCTGAAAAGATGGGCGAGGAAGCTTTCCGGAAAAGCGGAATGGAAAAATTCCGCATTGTGTATACATACTCTGGTGATTGCAGGTCGGCAGATACCATCAATGCTTCAAAATCCATGATGAAAGAAGGTGCAGACCTTCTGGTATTCTTCGGTGGGGACGGGACAGCGAGAGACATCGTTGATTCAGGTTTTTCCAATCCAGTGATTGGCGTCCCCCTGGGAACAAAGATGTTCAGCTCAGTATTTGCAATCAGTATTTCAAGGGCTGTGCAGTTGTTCAGGTCTATGGCAGAGGGCCATCAGCAAGATTTCGTAAATGCCGATGTAGTCGACCTTAACGAAAAGGCATATGAAAGCGGGGAAATTGGGGTATCTACATACGGCACACTTTTTGTACCTAAAAGTGAATTCATAATGTCGGAATCCAAGGCTGAATACCCTGCATCAAGCTCTGAGGCCATAGCCCAGTATATAATTGATGGAATGCAGGACGAAGTAAATTATCTCATAGGGCCAGGATCCACATGCAAGACCATAAACAGCCTGCTTAATTTGGACAGCAGTTTGTTAGGCTTCGACCTTGTACGAAACCGTAAACTTCTGGCAAAGGACCTCAGTGAGGAGCAGATAAACGAAATTTCAGATCATGATACAAGGATCGTGCTGTCCCCAATCGGTGGACAGGGTTTCCTCTTGGGAAGAGGGAATAAACAACTTACAACGAGAATCCTGGCTAAGGTGGGGTTCAAAAACATCATCGTGGTGTCTTCTGAGGAAAAACTGCAATCTCTTAAGGGGCTCTACATAGATATCTGGGGCAGTGAATCATTAGAAAGGCCCAAATTTGTAAAGGTCCTCTTCAGTTATGGCAGGTTTAAACTCATGCGAGTTATATTCTGAATACTCGAAAAATATTCGGCAATTGACAATTTTTTCGACAAAAATTAGCAAAATGTTTAATTAAGAAGAACATACCAGTTCAGTGAGAGAGCAGGAACAGGAAGGCAAAGCATTTTCCGACCTCACGAAAATGGTGAAAAAGTCACCGCATTGGAGCATTCTCGTAGGATTAACAGCATTGGTGCTCTTTATTGATTACCTATTCATTATGAGCCTATTCATAATCATTGTCGGCGTTCTTGGCTCATATTTGCTCGTTATTTCCCTCGATGTACTGTTCGTGAGAATAACAAAGACCCATTTTCCAGCAAGAAGGATACTGTACCTCAACTTCATGTCGTTTGCACTTGCATCTATTTTCTTCTGGATCATATCGCTGATTCATCTGTTCCAGAGCCTCGAATCACTTCTCATGGTTTCAATATCTTCGGCCACCCTGTTGAGAGTACTCATTTTCTACACATATTACTCTGACAAGTTATCGAAATTCTTTATCCCTGCCTTGAATTACACTTACGCTGCAATTTTCGCCTTAACAATTGCCTTCAGGGACCTGGCCACAGTAATTCCCTTCATAATTTCATCCATAATTTATGTCATTGGTGGCATCGTTTTTGTGAAAAGTTCTACCAAGGAGTTCTCAAAAGAA
>JAJZAW010000152.1 GCA_021799185.1 Thermoplasmata archaeon | reverse complement strand
ATGGCGGCCTCAATGCCTGAACTTGAAAAGCCACATATCAGGACTTATGACAAAATGAGCTCATTCGCCGCTGGAGAATACGTATCGCCAGAACTGAGCATCACAGGGCAGTCAGAGATATCTATGCAGGGCGTCAGCACCTATCTCATAGATGCATCGCACCTTTCCATTGTCAATGCATCCAACATAGGGCTGTATAATATCCATGAAGTGCTAAACCTTACAGTGAGCGGTGTTGCAACCCATTCATATGTTGTGTCTGCGGGTCACTATTATGTTGTTTATTTTGGGAATTCATCTTCAAGCATCAACTATACAATAATAAGCGACTATGGCCTGGTCTCATTCATGGGCACGTTATACGTGGCAGGGCTGGCGATGATACTGGTTGGAATAGTTGCCACAGCTCTTGGGGCTGTGCTCAGGCCAAAGAATATGAATTAATAGGCGGCGATCCGGAAACCAATGCCCGTCGGTAACTGTTATATGCCAGAAAATTATTTAATATAAAGGAAACTGAGGGAAAGGCATGGCATTCATAATTGAAATAGATGATTCACTGGAGACCCCGCTCTACGCCCAGATCAAGCTGTCAGTCATATCAGGCATAAAGACAGGCAAACTCAAGCCAGGTGATGTTCTTCTCTCATCCCGTGATCTGGCGAAGTCACTTGGGATAAATTACCATACTGTCAACAAAGCATACGACCTCCTTGTTCAGGAGGGTTTTCTCATACGGGACAAGAAAAAGAGAACATTTGTAAATAAATGGGCCAGTGGAGATGATTCCAGGTTCCTCAAACGCTGGGAAGACCTGGAGAAAAGCCTCATAGAAGAGGCAAAGGCACGTGGAGTCACCAGTGTGAGGATCCTGGACATTGTCAGAGAAGCACTGGGAAACAGCTGACTCAAACCGGGGGGTATAAGCTGTGATACAGTACCTCATTAATGTTGCAGATTCAACTGTAATTATATTTTTACTTGGATATATAAATTTTATCATGCCATCACTGACTCCCAGATCTGTGCAGTTTGGCGTAAGAATTCCGCCGGAAAGGATCGCAGATCGTTCCTACCTTTCCATAAGAAAGCGATTCAGAGCGCATGTTGTTGCAACCTCCGGCATCGTTCTGGTATCGAGCCTAATTGTATCCATTATTACAGGATCAGCAGGATTTTCGACACTTTTCATACTGGTGGAAATTCTAACAATGTGGCTTGTATATCTCGATGCACGGAAACTCCTGAGGCGCGTAAAGATAAGTGAAAAATGGACTGAAGGATACATACAGAAGATACCGGCCGTTCTCACGCCCGAGAGACCTGCTACAGTGCGCATACTCCTGTATTTTGTGATGCCGCTGACCGTTATCGCTTTCACGACCATCATTGCAATGAGAGAGTACCCCTATCTTCATGCAATTCTGCCGGTGAAATTTTCCGGTGCGGACCCTGTGGCATTCGCTCACAAGACAGTTCAGCTGGTCCTGACGCCTGTATATTCCCAGCTTATATTCCTTGGGATCTATTCCATACTGGTCTTTGCACTATGCAGAGTAAAGGTTGTGCCGGAGTACCCTGACCTTAACAGGTCCCTGGAAGTCCAGCGCCATTACAGGCTCGGCGTGATTTTTGCCCTGTCTGTTCTTCTTACAATGGTTGAAGTGGATATCATGCTATCAGGAATGGCTGAGTGGCAGATAGTTCCAGGAATCTTTACAGAATTTTCTGTTGTTCCATCTGTGGTGGGTCTGATCCTTGTGGTTGCAATAGTGTCAAGGATGAGGTATCGCTTCCCGGGCCAGATGAATGTGGAATCGGCAGCTCCCAGGCGCGTGATGAACAGGGATGACGACTCATTCTGGAAGGCTGGCATGATATACTATAACCGTGATGATCCGTCTGTAATTGTTCCAAAAAGGTTCGGTATAGGCTATACGGTTAATTACGGCAACCCTTTCATTAAAATTGCAATACTCATCCTCATGGCCTCTCTGGCATGGCTTGTTCTAGGGCCTGTGGTGTGACATTGAATGCCTTGATCGCCATGAACCTAATAAGGCAGAATTCACTGGAGGCGGGTATTTATGAAACGAATTGCCGCATACCTCATTGAGGGAATATTCGCTGTTATTGCTGCCTTATTTCTGGCAATAATCTTAGCTCAGGATTTCCGTTTCTTCGTCATGCCTGAATCATTTGTGGTGAAGCTTTATATCTATTCCTCTCTGGGGCTCATAATCTCCATTGCTCTTATAATTGCAGCAGGAAGAATAAGGGAAGCATCTGCTGCCCCTGAAAAAGGAACTTATCGTTACATAAGGATCTTCCTCGGATTTCTCTGGGTCATTGATGGGGTTCTGCAGCTACAGCCGGAGATGTCATTCGGCTTTGTCTCATTCGTCATAAATCCGGCAGTTTCGCAGTCACCTTCATTCATCGGGCAGGTACTCAGGCCTGCAATTGAATTATGGCTGTCCCATCCAGTCTTTCTGGATGCCATCTCTGGGGTGGCCCAGATATTCATAGGCATGGGAATTCTCATTTACAGACAGGGGAAGCGCCTCAGGATATTTCTCTGGATATCCCTCCTGTGGTCACTGTATCTGTGGATTCTGGGTGAGGCCTTTGGAGGCATATTCATCAAAGGTGCCTCCTATCTGACTGGATTTCCGGGATCAGCACTAATATATGCCGTAATATCCATTCTCCTGATATCCTATTCTGACACAGGGGCTCTCAAAAGAGATATCGCCGCCTTCATGGCAGGTCTCTTTACAATTTCAACGGTCCTTCAGGCCATTCCGCAGTATGGATTCTGGAAAGCTGAGAATCTCTTCAACATACCATCTTCACTTGTAATCAATCAACAACCGCTGATCCTGTCTGAATGGCTACGTGCCATTTCTCTCAGCTTTTATTACCATGACATGGTGTGGAATTTGGCCTTTGTGGTAGCCATGGCAGCCACAGCAATTTTATGGATTATCAGGCCAAAGATTTCCGCTTTACTGACAATCATATTTTCTCTGTTTGTCTGGTTTGTGGGCCAGGACTTCGGGGTTCTTG
>JAJZAW010000151.1 GCA_021799185.1 Thermoplasmata archaeon | reverse complement strand
TGACGTTGTCAGCCTTTTCCAGGAAGTGAATAAGGTCCTGTCTGCAAATCATGAGACATCCTTCAGGTATATTCCCAGAGAGGAGTTCATAAAAGATGCAGAAATGATGAAAATCTGCAAGGGGAGGGTGCCGGATCTCCAGAACATAAGGATAATGGATCTTGAGGGAGTCCCCTCCCAGATGGAATTTGGCACAAATGTGGCAAGAACCGGAGAAGTCGGCAAGGTGGAATACAAGACCACACTGATCAAGGGAAAGATTGGAAGAAGAATCAACATAACTCTTTCAATGGAATGATGGTGGAAAATGCCAGGGAATGGAGCTGGGCTGGAGTCCCGGATAGTCCGATATTCCGGATATCTGCTCATGGCCATTGCCATAATTTCCTTTTTAGTGGCCCTTCCGGATATCTTCACAACGAAGCTCCCGATTTACGGCCACTCGGCATCCAGTTTCTTTATTTTTAACATAACTGCCACAACTTATCTTGCCGCTGCCATAGTAGTTCCAACAGCCGCACTGGTTGGGCTGGCTATTTTCTCGCTATTCAGCCAGAAAGCAAGGAATGTAAGATCATTTAATGACACCCGCAATGATGCGTTCTACAAATATCTCCTGGTTTTCGTATTCATTGAGATAATTGTTTCTGAGCTAATAGAGTACACCAACCCTGCCCTGTCTGAGGTGTTCCCGTTCGATTCCGGGAATCCATCAGTGGTTGCGCTGGCCTATTCCTCCCAGGTGCTGATGCAGAGCATTCTTTTCCAGCTCCTTCCACTGGCTGTGTCAATCGCAGTACTCCTGTATGCCACTGGAAAACTCAGCTTGAAGAACTTCGTGTCTGCCACACCGGGAACTGGAGAAACTCTTCTGATATCCCTTGTTGTGGCTTTGATATTCTCCATTGTATCTGGAGGTCCCGCCATAGCCATTTTCACGGATTTCCTCTCTCTTTTTGTCCTGAATGCAATATTCCTGAGAAGTGGATTTTTGCGTGCTTTTCTTGCAAATTTTTCCATATCAATGATCAATGTTACCGCCTCTGCTCTCATTTCATCTTCTGTTGGTACAATAATACTCACGGTGCTGCTGATCTACCTAGGTTTCCTGGGGGCATATGTCTTCATGGGAATGGGGCTCAAATATTCCGCCTCTGCAGCCGCATCCAGAAACCGGGATAATATCAACAGGGTCCCGAAAACCAGGACTGTCCCTGAGACAGAACTCTTCATAAGGTCTGCATGCCCTGATTGCGGTAATACCACTTTCCATGTGAACCCGGATATGAGCCTCAAGTGCACTAAGTGTGGAAAGGAGATTCCCAGGGATGCCATGGAAGTTCCAAATGTCAGGGTGGAACTAAGGAAGTCTTGAGAAAGATAAGGGCAGTTCAGCAGAGGATGAAGCCCTGAATGTTTCCACAGAGTTTTATGATGGTATGAACGTACAGGTTTTGCCAGAAAAACACCTGCGGAGATTTCTATGTGCCCTTTGTTCCATCGCCTTTATGATTTGACCCTGGCATTGTTGGTCTCCGAATCATCACTCAAGCATGCTTCAGCAATGGATACGTCATAAGTTGCCCGGAAGCCTGGATATATGGGGGCGTTCCCTGAGAATCAGGTATATGCCGTACGCAAGGGGCATTATGAAAAGCGGAATTATGGTCCATATTCCATAATACTGAAACAGAACATCCTCACCCAGAGAACCCACAATAAAGCCGAATCCGAATGTTGATTCGTAATAGAAGACCCCGGTCTTGGTGTCAGAGGTTTTTGAGATATACGCCAGGATCTTTGACATGCTGATTGAAACACCCATGCCAGAAATGGCTGATACCGCAACAATGATGGGAAGAGTGACCTTGAACGCAAGGACTAAAGCAGGAAACAGCAGCAGGGATGAGATTGCGCCATACTGCCATGTCTTGAGTTCAGGGGCGAAATTGAGCACAACAAAGCCCACTGCAACCACCGCTCCGTAGGTTGCAGTCACTCCGCCTATGAGGTAATATGGGAAACCGTTAGCCTTCAGCAGCGGTTCCACTACAAAATACAAGAAACCTGAGAATATGCCTGCATAGAACAGGGGAAATATGTAGCTTAACCTTGGAGATTCCCTGGATGTGGTTTCTTCCTTATATTTCATCCGTGGAGTTGTGACCATTGATATGGCAAAGGCTGCAGCAGCAATGAGAAACACATACTTGAACCCGTAAAGGTCAATGATAACCCCCATAATGGCAGGTGATGTTGCATTGGGGATACCCCAGGCAATGGAATACTTTTCCGCATTTCTGGATCCCTGGAGAGAACCCAGTGCAATCTCGCTTGATATCCACCATGGAGCCTGAAAGAAGCTTGCAATTATGGCGATGGGGAGAAAGTATGATCTATATCCAAAGAGGAGGGCCACAGACATGGCCAGGAGGATGGCCAGGGGCACACTGACGCCGGCCCTCATCAGCCTTGATCCTGCCCTGCGGTATATGTAAGCCACAACAGGAAATGGCAGTGAGCTTGCCAGCCCTATGATGCCTATGAAGGTATATGAGAAGCCAAGGCGTTCAGCTATGAGAGGAAAGGTGAAGCTGAGCCCAAGCCAGCCCGTGCCAAATGCAAAACTGCTTGCAATCAGCCTTGCTGAATCACCGGTGAGACTGTTCCGTGGCACACAGCGGTATGGCAGAGCGGGCTATAATCCTGATGATCACTGAATTTTATCTATCTTGATTCCGTCATCCTCATAAAATGCGATTATGTCATCAGCCTTCAAGCCGAGACGCTCCACAATCTTCCTTGGCAGAGTTATCCTGAAGGACGAGCCCCTTGATGATATGTGCGCAACGTCCAGGAGTTTCTTTTTGTCCATACATTGGTATTGTGGCAGGAGATATAATTATTGTATCAATACCAAGGGCGGACTGCTGCTGGTAATTGCAATCATGAGGCGGGTTGGCAGCCCAGTAAAAACTGTGCACAAGAAACGCTGAGTTTTTATATCCTGAAAAGCTTCTGGTTAGAACTTCAATGGTAACTAAACCTGCCAGAATGTATAGCAAAATTACAGGGCCTGCCTAC